>JAHDCM010000036.1 GCA_020629895.1 Bacteroidota bacterium | reverse complement strand
TGAGGCAACTACAAGCGGATAGCCCGACCTTTTTTCGCCTCGTGCCTGTCGATGTATGCATGCATTGACAGGCGAGGCGAAAAAAGGACACGCCCAGAGTTATTGATGATTGGGTGATAGCATGATTGGATGATTGGATTGATTGGGTGACTGGATGATTAGCGTTGATTGGCTAATTTCAAATCTTCAATCAACTGTGGATCACTTGGTTTTTTGGCATTACTATCAACGATGGTACCATGCTTATCAATGATCATATATCGCGGAACAGCGGTAAGATTATAGTCTTTGGCAAGTTGCGACTTGAAGCCTTCAGGAATGATTAGATGAATACCTGTAAGGCGACGACGATCAATGAAACTGCGCCAAGAAGCGAGGTCATCATCTACCGAAATGTAAACAAATTCGATATTGGTACCAATTAGCTGCGATTTTAGTTTTTGTGACTTTGGCAATTCAGAAATACATGGCGCACACCAAGTTGCCCAAAAATCAATATATAAGGTTTTGCCTTTCAGATTTTCGGAAGAAACCATCCGCCCGTCTAAGCTACGCAGATTGAAGGAGGGTGCATCCCGACCTGCTCCAACTTTACTTGCTTTTTCGTAAGCCTCAATCACTGGCTGGTTATATTCTTTGTAAGGGTTTATTTCGATAAAATCGTAGTATTTGGTCGTGAGGTATTCTACTTTTCCGAAATCAAGACCATCTAAAAGGCACTTGGCAAGTGCGATATAAAGAGGTCGTCCTTGTAGTTCATTTTTAATGAAGTCGTATTTTTTGACATAACTACTTTCATAGTGAATTTCGTTGCTACTGTATGTTTGTTTGAAACGATACATAAGGTAGTTGTCCAAAAATTCAAAATACAGGGGCAGATCAACAACATCGTCATTGTAAACACTGACATCGTTCATAAAGGAGTAGTAATTTTCCGATAGATTTCGTACATTATCCATACTAGTGGCCATGGCGTATTTGAATGGATAATCGAATAAATCAATAGCCCACCCGTATTCGACTTTGGCGTTGACATATTGTGCAAATTCGCGTGTGACATTATGCTTGAGGAGGTGATTTTGTACCAGTTCTAATTTTTCGCGGCGGTTGCGATCTGATTGGTAACGATATTCCATAGGATGCACCATTGCTTGTCCTTTGGTTAGTTTAGGATCTTCAAATTTGGCAAATAATTCGCCTAATAAATTATTATTTTCGGCTCCCGATCCTGAAAAACGAAGTGATTTCCCAAAATTGACTGTGTTGAAGAACATATAAATATGATCACCTGGTTCGATAAACATATCTATTTCACAAGGGCCATGATAAAAACGCGCGGAGAGGGGTTCTTTTAAGGTAAATCGAATTTTAAAATTCCCCTCACTATCTACAACTCCTCCATGACTTTCTATCTCGCCATCGAGTGGGCTTGCAGGAAAGTCTACACGAGCAATTTGACCGCGTGCATTTTGGATTTGTCCAGAGATCGTAACTTGAGATTGAGCTAAGAGGGCGAAACTTATGAATAAACATAGAAACGATAAGCTAATTCTTTTCAGCATAGTACTATTATTAGAGGTATATGATGATATGGGTAAACTAGTATTGGAAGGTGGAGACCAGCTATTCTGTCGATAAATTACGAATAATTGATTAATTATCAATAATTTGGTGTTTTTAAAACACCTCTTTATGATACTTGCTTTTATTAAAAGTATAAACAGCAAACCCAACTAATTGCATGACCAGGTTTGAAGAAATAAAAAAAGAAGTAATTCCTACTATTCCACATCGTCCAGGAGTGTACAAGTACTTTGACCGTTTGGACAAGTTATTATATGTAGGAAAAGCCAAAAATCTTCGTAAACGAGTAGCTTCTTATTTCACGAAAAGCCAAGATAGTGGAAAAACGCGCATCATGGTGCGCAAAATCGACAAAATAGAGTTTACAGTCGTAGAAACTGAACAGGACGCACTTCTATTGGAAAATGTATTGATCAAAGAGATGCAGCCCAAATATAATGTACTACTGAAAGACGACAAAACCTACCCCTATATTTGTATCAAAAAAGAGCGTTTTCCGCGTGTTTTTTTAACCAGAACCTTATTGGATGACGGTTCAGAGTACTTAGGGCCTTATACGTCGGTACATCGTGTGCGTACTATTTTGGAATTATTGCGCGGTATTTTTCAGATTCGCACCTGTACTTTGAACCTGAGTGAAAAAAATATTACAGCGGGAAAATTTAAGGTTTGCTTGGAGTATCACTTAGGAAATTGCCTAGGGCCTTGTGAAGGGAAACAAACAGAAGCCGATTATAATCAGACTATTTCTCAGATTCGAAATATACTAAAAGGAAATTTTGTGTCAGTAGTGCGCTACCTCAAAGAAGTGATGCAAACATACTCCGACAACTTTGAATTTGAAAAGGCGCAAGAAGTGAAAGTAAAACTAGATATGTTGCAGGATTACCAAAGCAAATCTACTGTTGTTAACCCTAAAATCAATTATGTAGATGTCTTTCACATAGACGAAGATACCAAAGCAGCTTATATTAGCTATTTACAAGTGGCCAATGGTTCTATTATTCGAACAAAGGTCATCGAACTAGCCAAAAAATTAGACGAATCTCCTGAAGATTTACTCCTATTTGGCGTTACCGAACTACGACAACGCTATAAGAGTGCTTTTACAGAAATGATTTTGCCCTTCGAAATTGACTTTCCCGACTCATCCATCAAACAAACCATCCCACTAATTGGAGATAAGAAAAAATTATTACAACTAGCTCAAAAAAATGCCTTCTACTTCCGTAAACAACGCCAAATTCGTTCTGCTAGTCGCAAAAAATCCAGCGAACGACAATTTGAAGTTTTACAACGTCTACAAAAAGACCTCCAATTACCCGATTTACCCAAGCATATCGAATGCTTTGACAATTCCAACTTTCAAGGAGCCTATCCCGTAGCTTCAATGGTATTATTTCGCAACGGACGGCCCGCCAATAAAGAATATCGACATTTTAATATCAAAACAGTAGAAGGCCCCAATGACTTTGCCTCTATGGAAGAAGTAGTTTATCGACGCTACAAGCGGCTATTAGAGGAATCTAGAGAGCTACCCCAACTTATTATTATTGATGGCGGAAAAGGGCAGTTAAGTTCAGCTTATAAAAGCCTCCAAAAACTCAATATTCAAGACAAAGTACATATCATTGGTATTGCGAAACGCCTAGAAGAAATTTTTACTCCAGGCGACTCCACCCCACTATACATTGACCTTCGCTCTCCTAGTCTCAAACTCATTCAACATCTACGCAACGAAGCCCATCGCTTTGCCATTACCTTTCATCGCAATAAACGCTCAAAAGGCACCTTTAAATCAGAATTGGAAAATATAGATAGTATCGGTGAGAAAACAACTCAAAAACTACTAAGTCATTTCAAATCAATTGATACGATTCGGAATGCAAAAGAAAAAGAATTATTGGCCGTAGTAAGCAAACGGCAAGCGAAAGCCATTATCAAATATTTTAGGAGCGATGAGCTATAACTTACTCTTCCTCTTGCCACACCTCCACTGTCAAGCCCACATCCATCACCTCCTCTAGCGGATTATCTCGCATATTCTGCTCCACTTCAAACACATAAATCCCCTTTTCAGGAAACCTTGCTCGCTCCTGTAAATACAATTGTACCGACTTTATATCTCCCGTTCCAGTACCATGCCACTTACCTGAAACTTCTGCCAACGGCAAATCCACTCTATTTTTGAGTTGCTTTCCAGATGGAAAAGTCGTGTACACCCACACCCAAATATTATTATACGCATAATCATTCGAATGACGCAAATTCAGATACACATTGTACTGACTCACTGTATCTTCAATAGGCACTTCAAAACGCACCTTTTGCTCATAGCTCCATCCAGCACTTGGCAACTGCTGGTTATCTTCAAACACATAGTCAGTCCCACAACTTGTCATCCATAATAATATAGAGACCATAATCATCCAAATAATAGCACTCCTCATAAGGGGTTGATAACATTTTTTAATTCACAAAAATATAAGGGCTTTTACAAAACGCCGTTACAAACTCATTTTGGGCGCATCCCCAACAGCGTATATTTTTGTCATCTGTTTCATCTGCACACATAAGTTTAGACAAACAAAAATATACGCCATTGGGGTCGGGCTATCCGCTTGTAGTTGGCTCGTAGCAAACCAGTTCCACTAAACGCCTAGCAGTGTCTTCCTCCGTCAGCCCTGCTAGTCGAAGTGTCACAAGGTTTCTACTTCGTCAAGCTACCACTACTATCCCTTGCGCGAAAACGGCCGCTAATTCTTCTTTGGAGGCACCTTTTCATCCCGCCCTTTCTTATCTATCGGTTTTTGGGGCTTATCTCCCCGCTTCTGATCCTTATTTTTAACAATAGACGGCTGTTTTTTACTTTTATCAGTAGCAGGCTTATTCGACTTAGCTCCAGGATTCATTTTTTTACTAGTCGGTTTATTCGGGTTTGGTTTAGTACCTGTACGCGGCTTATTACCCGTTGGCTTATTCGAGTTTGGTTTAGTACCTGTACGTGGCTTATTACCCGTTTTATTTGAGTTCGGTTTAGCTCCTGTATGCGGTTTCGTAGTCGTTGGTTTATTCGAGTTCGGCTTAGTACCTGTACGCGGCTTATCACCCGTTGGTTTATTCGGGTTTGATTTAGCTCCTGTACGCGGCTTCGTAGTCGTTGGTTTTGTTGTACCACTTTGCGACGACTTTCCGCCTCTATCTCGGGATTGTCTTGTATCCTTTCGCTCATCAGGCTTATTACTAGTAGAAGTCCTGCCCTCCCCTCTATTACTTGTCCGTTTCTTTTTCTTCCGTTTCTTACGGCGTCTTTTAGAACGAATATCTCCTAAATCTTCAAGGGCAATTTCGCCCACTCCATCCTCAAAACTCACTTCCTTTGTTTCCTGTTCATACACCATAGATATCAAATCATCAGGATATTCGCCCGCTCTATTCAGTGCAAGCACCTCCTTGACTTGATCCACAGTCAACGGCAATAAACGGCTCGATCCATCCATACTAAACCAGTACATTCGTTTAAAGATATTCATCTTTACCATCCGCGCATCGCCTTGTTTTGTCTTTAGATAATCTACATGTTTAGGAAAATCTTGTAGCGCATCTAAATAAGTATCTAACTCGTAATTCAAACAGCACTTCAAACGGCCACACTGTCCTGATAGTTTCGATTGGTTAATCGCCAAGTTTTGATAACGTGCTGCAATAGTAGATACCGATTTAAAATCGCTCAACCAAGTAGAACAACACAACTCTCTACCACAAGTACCAATTCCTCCTATCCGCCCAGCTTCTTGTCTAGCTCCAATTTGACGCATTTCAATTTTTACCCGAAACTCTCGCGCATAAATTTTAATCAACTCTCTAAAATCAACTCGGTCATCAGCAGTATAGTAAAAAGTCGCCTTACGCCCATCTCCCTGATATTCCACATCGCCCACCTTCATTTTTAAATCCAGATCTCTAGCAATAACGCGCGCCATCAACATCGTTGGATATTCTTGTTCTTTAGCAAATTTCAATCGCTCTACATCTCGATCAGTAGCTATTCGTATCAGTCTCAGAAGCTCTGTATTCTCTTTCACTCTTTTTTTCTTCATCTGTAAGCGCACCAACTCTCCACTTAAACTAATTCTACCTATATCATAACCTCCTGTGCTGCCTTCTACTGCCACCCAGTCGCCAGTATGACAATCCAGATTGATGGAGTTTTCATAAAAGCCCTTTCGGCTACCATTTTTAAAGCTTACCTCTACTATATTGAACTTAGTTTGTTCGGCCGCATAAGGCAAGTCCGATAACCAGTCAAAAGTATTAAGTTTGTTACAGCCACCAGTTTTACAACCGCCACTACAACCACCGCCACTACTGCATGAGCCGCCACTTCCACACGATCCACAACCCATAATATTATAATTTAAATTCGTTCAAATACATCAAGCTTTCTTTTGCAAAGTCTGTTTCTCTATTGCCAAATAATCTATTAATTGAATCGATAAATTTAAAAATAGAATCTTGGGATTTGCATTTCGTTCGACATGATAAATAGCTTGCTCTAATAAAGCGGCTATTTTTCCAAATGTTTCAACTCCCATACAATCAACAAATTGCATTGCCAATTGCTCTTCTTCTTGCGACAAACCTGTCGGTTTATTGGGTAACAACCGTTTATTTAGGCTTTGTCTTAAAAAGTGTAATGTATATTTTAAAAAGTTTTTTTGCGATTCACGCCCAATCGTAGCAATCTCCTCGTTGATCAATACATTGGGCGGAATTAGTCGTTCGACAATCGAATGCATCCACTTTACAAATAAAACAACATCTACTTGCTGTTTTCCTTGTACTATTTTCAATGCGCGATTATAATTGCCTTCTGCCAAAACCGCTACTTGAGCAGCCTGCTTTGTAGCAACACCTTGTTTTTCGATAATAGCTTGTTCAATAATCTTATCAGGATACCGAGCTACATTTAATAATTGTGTGCGAGAGCGTATAGTCGTTAATATCTTTTCAGCTTGATTAGCCACCAAAATAAATAAGGTATTTGCAGGTGGCTCTTCTATCAACTTTAACAAGCGATTTCCCTCTTTCGCTAAATATTCGGGAAGCCATATAATTATGACTTTGTACTTTCCTTCAAAAGGCTTAAAAGCCAACTTACGAATAATCTCCTCACATTCTTCGGCTGTCATATTACCCTGTCTATTCTCTGCTTCAATAAATTGTAACCACTCGAAGCTATTCAAATAGGGATTTTCTAGTATTGCCTTTCGCCATTCCGCAGCAAAATCCGTACTCTTCGCTTTAGGCCCTACTGTGGGATAAGCATAATGAATATCGGGATGTATCATTTTGTGAGCTTTGATACAAGCCGCACATATTCCACACGAATCATCTGTTTGTTGATTGGTACAATTTACAAATTGTGCATAAGCCAATGCTAATGCCAATGCCCCATTCCCCAAAGGTCCTAAAAAAAGCTGTGCATGACTAATGCGCCCATTTAGTGTACTTTGAATTAAATGATGCTTCAAACTCTGGTGTCCTATTACGTCTTTAAATTGCAAAGATTATATGATTATATCAACAAAACCTCTTTCTGCTAAACAAACACTGTGCTTATACAGTTTTAAGAAGATGTACAGAAGTACTAAAATTACAGAAAGTAGTAGCATTTACCAAAAGTAAAGATACATACATTCTGTCTAACATTAGCTGCTTTTTAACAAAGTGTGTGTATTCAGTCCACTTCTTGTTAAGATTAAAAATAGAAGTGGCATAAAAGGAGAAAAAATCAGTCAATAAATTGTCAAAAAAAAACATTTTCGAATCAGATGAAAGTTACTGTTTGTAGAAAAGAACATTTTAATGCCGCACATCGACTCCATAATCCTAATTGGAGCGATGAGAAAAACAAAATAGTATTTGGATTATGTAACAATCCCAATTATCACGGCCACAATTACGAACTCATTGTAAAGGTTAAAGGAGACATTGATCCTGAAACTGGCTTTGTGATTGACATGAAGGTACTTAAAGATCTCATAAAAAGAGAGATAACCGACTATTTTGACCATAAAAATCTCAACCTTGATACGGACGAATTTAGCAAAATCAACCCTACCGCAGAAAATATAGCAGTCATAATATGGCAGAAATTAAGACCTCATATTCAAGCTAATCATGATCTAACTGTTATTTTATTTGAAACTCCAAGAAACTTTGTAGAATTTTCTGGAAATTAGTTAAAAAAAAGTGACTTAGGCAATCTTTTTGCATCCTAAAGACAAATAATATCATTGTCATAAATACTATTCCCTTATACATTTCTTCCTTTTAAGTATCTAACTTTATAGAACTTAGTTATTGCCTTGTTTTAGGATATAGTTATTCACCCCTTATCACCCATCTTTCGTCCTTAACGTTAAATTGTCATAGTCATGTCTAGGTCATCTTTAATTACCTGGCTGTTCCTAATTGCTATTGTGTCTTTTGGGTGTAGCAAAGTTACTGGTAACTTCCCTTCTTTTTTCTCCAAAAAACAGAAGTACGAAAAATACGTCTCAGAAAATGTCACTTATTCGCTACATATTCCCACACCGTGGCAAGGAAAGCATTCTCTTACACAAGGGGCTATTTTAACCAACCAAACAACTAACTCTAGAACTATTGGAAAGTTTAGGGAAAGGATGACGATTAAACAGGTCATAGAGCCCAAGCCTAGTATTGCCAAGCCAGTAAGTTTAGGAGATAATAAAGTAGCAGCAACTCCCCGAACACTTGATGGCTTTGTCAATGATTATTTACATCAATTGCGTAACGAACTTGAAACCTTTCAAATTCATGAAAGCGGTGAAACGCTTATTAATAACTATCGTACCAAACGTTTTATTTACACTTATAAAGATGAGTTAAAATATGAATCTGGTCGCTTAAAATCCGTTTTGTATATTATTGACAAAAATGGCGACTATTATGTGATCAATGGAATAGATGCTAAAGAAGATTTCAAAGATACAAGAGATGTATTTTCTAAAATTCTTGAAACATTTAAATTTATTTGATATTGAAATACTTCATGACTTGATTTCAAACAAAAGGCAACTGATAGAATTATTTTTATTAGTTGCCTTTTTTGTTTTAGCTTAGGGTTAAACTAAAATATCGTTAACATCATGCAATCACTTTTTTTAATTCTCATTACTAGTCTTTTATCTTTCCCAGCTCCCCCCCATAATTCTCTCACTCCTCAAGCACCTCAAATCATAGTTACGTCCCCTCAAACTCCGAACACTTCATCGCTCAAAATTCTCTCTTGGAATATTTACATGCTCCCTACAAAAACATTTATGTTTACAGGACAAACCAAGCGAGCAACCGTTATTGTTGATAGTCTCAAAAATAGTGATTATGATGTCATTATCTTTCAAGAAGCCTTTCACAAAAAAGCCTTGCAAATACTATCTACCGGTTTACAAGAAAGTTTTCCATACCAAATTGGCCCTGCCAATAAAGGAGGGTGGCTCAAAACGAGCAGTGGGTTGTGGGTTGTAAGTAAATATCCTATGAAAAAATTAGACGCTATTCAGTTTAAAGCTTGCAAAGGAGTAGATTGCATGTCAAAAAAAGGAGCCTTATTGGTAGAGGTTGAAAAAAATAAACAGCGGTTTCAAATTATGAACACGCATTTACAAGCTGCAGGACAAAAGGACAATAATCGAATTAAGCAATTTAACCAATTATTTGACGATTTACTAGCCCATCATTCGGAAGATGGTGTTCCTCAAATTTTGTGTGGTGACTACAATATTCCACACACGACTCCCACTTATAAAAAATTATTGAAAAAGCTCAAGGCAAAGAATGGGCCATTAGAAGGTAGATGGAAAAAGACAAGTAGTACGCCAGAGTTTGGCGGGCAGAAAAAGTATATCGACTTTATCTTATACCGCAAAAACAATAAAGAAACGCGCCAAATCAAACGCCAAATCAAACGAGTAACTGGACATTGGATATGGAAAAAGAAAAAAAGAAAGGATTTATCAGACCATTTTGCAGTGGAAGCTATTTTGACTTGGTAAGTTAAGTAAAGAGGAAAGAAGACAAAATAATTTTACATTTTTGACTGCTTCTTTTTATGCCTAGCTTTGTCAGAAAGCTAGGCATAAAAAGAAGCTACCCAATAATTATAAACTTATTTAATCCTTATTCCTAACTACTTGCTTTTAGTATATCTGCTGTAAACAAAAAAGGAAGGGTGTCTTTAATAGAATCAATTTGGCACACCTGCTCATTTGCACTTAGCAAATATAATACAATAGGCTTTCCTGATTTATGTTCATACTCTGCCATCACCTGCCGACAGGCTCCACAAGGAGATACAATGTCTTCTAAATCACTCCCATTATAATGCACCGTTACAGCTATTGCCTTTACAGGAATAGTTGGATATGTAGCTGAAGCATAAAACAAGGCAACTCGTTCTGCACACAAGCCACTAGGGTATGCCGCGTTCTCTTGGTTGTTACCCTTTAGTATAATTCCATTTTCTAGCAGAACAGCGGCTCCTACATAAAACTTCGAGTAAGGGGCATAAGCATCGTGACAAGCTTCTCTTGCCTTTGAAAATAACAACTTCTCTTCGTCTGAAAAACTCGAATAATCTTCATACAATGTTGCTGTTGTTTCCAGTTTGATTTTCTTCATAAGCGATTGATCAAAAAATGGAACACTAAATTAGAAGTTTTTTTCACATTACACACTACATTTAGGAGACAGAATCTCCTATATGTAAAGACTTTTTCAACAAATGCCCTGCCAATGCCCTTCAGCAAGCTTATATAAACAAAAAAAGAGCGAATTTTGATAAATTCGCCCTTACCAGTCATTCTATCGTTTATGCTATAATTTTATTAGTCGTCTTTTTTTTGATTTCGATACTTCAAATATAACGCATATTTTCAGAACTTTCAAGAAAAATTGAAAGTTTTTGAAAAATAATCCTATTATACCCATAATTATACTCAGTTAAGTAGTTGCAATAGTCTCTTTTCATTTCCATATTCACTTAATTAATTACGACAACTCTCACCTGAGCATCTTCCAAAAATTCCCAAAAAGCCTCTTGTAATAATACATCTACAACTCGATATGCAGGGCAATAAGATAACCAGGGAACTGGCCAAGTATATCCTCCACAAACTGCCTCTCCTCCATCTCCATATTTCAATTTTCCATACACTAATTCTTGCTTATAGGAATCTGGATCTAAATGCAAACCAAAAGCACTAGGAAGTTCATGTTTTCGAAAAGTAGTATATTTTCTAAGTGGCAAACCTTCTGGTATTTCTGTTCCCCAGGGAAACAAAGCCCCTCCACAAGCTACTTCAAACTCATCTTCTGTTGGCAAACGGCACCCAAATTGTTTTAAATATGCATTCAGAAGGTCACAAAATGCTACTATTGTGTTTGCTTGTTCATAGAATGGTTCTACATTCCAATCTACCAAGTCTTCCCAAGTAATAGTAGTAGTGGCAATTTTAAAGGAGTTAAGATTTACTATTCGTTTTGGTGAGAAATAAAATGCGCGAAAGTCTTTGGGCTGTGTGTACTGTTCTAACATTTGCAAGACCTCTTGGGGAAGTAGCTGGTCAAAACGCCAGCCTAGTTCGTAGGTTCCTTCAGGAATGTCTACGAATTCATAAGTGTGATTTTGGATAATTTTTGTCATTAGGAAGAGACTTTGTGTGAGGGATAGTAGTGGTAGCTTGGTGAAATGGCTGCTTTTGTGAAGCAAGAACTAGCAGGGCTGACAGCGGAAGACACTGCTAGGACTATGCTGAACTAGCAGCTATGAAGCAACTACAAACGGATAGCCCGACCCTATTTTTCTTGCTTTTGTCTGTTCTTGTGTCCTCGTAAAAACTCAGACAAAAGCAAGAAAAATAGGGACACACCCAAAATAAAAATTTAGCTGTATCAAACTATCGTCATCTAATATTCGTTTAAATAGTATTTGGACAAACTGACGAAAAGTTGACGCAAGTATCTAATACTTTTATTATGTTGAGTGTTGCTTTCAACTTAATAGGTAAGTCACCAACCAATTTACTATTAATATACCATTATAAACTCGCCTTTATGAGACATTTCTTTTTCTCTATTTTTTTAATAGGTCTCCTGCTAGGAAATGTAGGACAAATCTTCGCACATGACGACTCCGAGCGTAGTGAAGTACTGTTAAAAATAATTCTACAAGGACTTGATCAAGTGCATTACGATCCACAAAATTTGGATGATGATTTCTCGGAGAAGGTCTATGATATTTATTTGGACATTTTAGACCCTCGAAAACGTTATTTTATACAATCGGATATAGATCAGCTGAGTGCTTATAAACATCAGTTGGATGATCAAACAAAGGCTGCTAGTTATTCTTTTTTTGATTTATCGGTCGATTTGCTTGAACAACGCTTAAAAGAGTCGGAAAAAATTTATAAAGAGGTGCTGGCAACACCGTTTGATTTTACAAAAGCCGAAACAGTGAATTTGGATTATGAGGAAATGTCTTTTGCTACTTCAGAGGAAGAATTGAAAGAACGTTGGAGAAAAACCTTAAAATATCAAGTATTGGCTCGATTGGTAGATGAGTTGGAGACACAAGAAAAGGGTTTACGAGAAAATGATCCAGAGGTAGCAATAAAAAGCTTTGAAGAATTGGAAGCTAAGGCAAGAGAGCGCGTTGAAAAGAGTTATTATAATATGTTTAACAGCTTTAGTAAGCTTGATACAAAAGATCGGGTGAACAATTATGTACGCAGTATTACAATGGCTTATGATCCGCATACAGGTTATTTCCCTCCTGCTGATAAAGAAAATTTCGATATTTCTATTAGTGGGCGATTAGAGGGAATTGGGGCGCGTTTGACCGAAAGAGATGGCTATATTACGGTGACTGAGATTGTGCCTGGTAGTGCTTCATGGAAACAGGGTGACTTAAAAGCAGAAGATGTGATTTTGAAAGTGGCCCAGGAAGGCGAAGAACCCGTAGATGTAGTGGATATGAAATTGGATGATGCAGTAAAGTTGATTCGCGGAAAAAAAGGCACTGAAGTTCGCTTGACTGTTCGAAAACTAGATAGTGAAATTAAAACGATTCCTATTGTACGTGATGTGGTAGAATTGGAAGAATCGTATGCAAAATCAGCTATTTTGAAAGATGATGCCAGTAAGGTAGGCTATATCAACCTTCCTAAGTTTTATGCTCCTTTTGGTGGGCAAAAAGGTCGTAGTTGTTCGGATGACATTAAGAAAGAGGTCAATAAATTAAAGGCTGAGAATGTAGATGGTATTGTCATTGATCTTCGTAATAATTCTGGAGGATCGTTGAATGAGGTAGTTGAAATGGCGGGATTATTTATCGAAGAAGGGCCAATTGTACAAGTGAAAGGACGTATGGGGCCGCCAGATGTTTATCGCGACCACGATGATTATATTCATTATGATGGCCCATTAGTGGTGTTGGTAAATACCTTTAGTGCTTCTGCTTCTGAAATTTTGGCAGGAGCCATGCAAGATTATAAACGTGCCGTTATTGTAGGTACCGAATCCACCTATGGAAAGGGTACTGTTCAGCGTTTTATTGACTTAGATCAAGCAGTTCCTAGAGACTTGAATGCGTTAAAACCACTTGGTTCTGTTAAGTTAACGATCCAAAAATTTTATCGAGTAAATGGTAGTACGAATCAGTTAAAAGGGGTTGTTCCTGATGTCATTTTACCTGATGTATATCAAGATATTGAAATTGGAGAAAAACAACAGGACTATGCCATGAGTTGGGATGAGATCAAACCATTACCCTATAAAACATGGGGCGATTCGCCTAATGTCAACAAGATTAAAAGAGAAAGTGCTAAACGTGTTGCTAATAATGACATTTTCAAGTTGATTAATGAAAATGCAAGTCATTTGAAAAAACAGCGTGACCGTACTGATTTTACCCTCAACCTAGAAACGTATCGTGCTGAAGCTAAAGCATTAAAAGCACGTAACGATAAGTTTAAAACTATTGAAGAAGCGGTTCCTGGTTTAGATGCTAGTCTTACTAAAATAGATGCGGGTACGAGTAGTACAGATGAGGTGTTTAAAGAGCGAATGGAGACCTTTTTGGAAGGACTTACTAAAGATGTGTATGTGAAGGAGGCAATTTCGATTATTGATGATATTTAAAATATAGACCGCTTCACTTAGAGATCGTATGCTGACACGTATGATCTTTAAGTGAAGCGTTTTTTTTCTC
>JAHDCM010000035.1:8066-13957 GCA_020629895.1 Bacteroidota bacterium | reverse complement strand
ATTGGAAATCAAAACTCATTCTAAATCAATTCGTCATTTTAACGTTGACAGAGTATTAGTTGACAATCCAACTTAGATTGTGTAAATTAGAATAAAAGGATATAAGTTTGTCCTTGAAATATGGGTTTGATTAATTTTAAAAGAAAGATTATGAATAATTTATCATTAAATATAGAACAGGATATACTTGAGGATACAAATGAAATTATCAATGAATTGGGAGTTCCTCGAAATCATTATATTAATAAAGCAATTGCTTTTTATAATCTGTTACAAAAAAGACAATTATTAAAAAAACAGCTAGAGAAGGAATCGGCATTAGTGAGTAAAACGTCTATGGAGATACTTGCAGAATTTGAAAAGTTTGAAGAATGAGACAGTTAAGGAAACAATTTGATATTTGGATTGCAGATTTGAATCCAAGAATAGGAACAGAACCTGGTAAAACAAGACCAGTTATTATCGTGCAAACAGATTTGTTAAATGCTGTGCATCCCTCTACAGTTATATGCCCTATTACTTCTATTTCTAAACTTGAAGCCTCAATTTTAAGATTATCTATTACCTCTACAGAAAGTGGACTAAACAATGATTCGGATATTTTAGTAGATCAAGTTAGGGCGATAGATAATCGTAGATTCATGTATAAAGTAGGTTCTATACCTACAATTAAACAACAATTATTACTAGCTAATTTAGCTAGACTGTTTGATATGGGATTTAAAAGGTCTCTATTAGCGTATTAATAAAATATGTTACCTATGGATATGAAAGAAATTATCAAAGATTGGAAGCGAAATGCCAAAAGAAGGTCCGATCAAAATTTTCGTTATATCCGACGATTGAAGAATAGAAATAGAAAGCGAGTAGATGCCGTAGCAAATCAATTGCACGAAGAAGCATTTGACAAAATTGATTGTTTGAAATGTGGAAATTGTTGTCGAGTTTCGACGCCATTAGTAGAGAAAGGAGACATTAAACGTATTTCTAAATTTTTGGAACTGTCGGAGTCGGAGTTTAAAGAGAAGTATGTAGAGAAGGGCGAGTTTGGTGATTTATTAATTGCTGGTCTCCCTTGTTCTTTTTTCAATGAGGAGGATAATAAATGTGGTATCTATGAGGTGCGTCCAAGCGTTTGTCAAAGCTTTCCTCATACCCATAAAGAAGGATTTGCAAGTAGGACTTATGTTCATATTCGGAATACAGAAGTCTGTCCTGCGACTTATTACATTGTGGAGCGGATGAAAGATTTTATTCGGTGAAAGGTGATTTGATGGTAAACGATTGGCGTTGGAAATGCTATTATACCCCCCTATATCTTCTCCGAGGAGGAGACTTTGGGACAGTCCAGTTATGAGAATAGATGCGTTATGTGTAATGAAAAAGAAAAGGTAAATCAGCCTAGCCGCTGAAACTTGTCCCCATTACCACCAGTGATGACGCTGACGGCAGTCCTATTCATTCAATCATTCAGCATTGGGCGACCACAAGGGATCGCCCCTACATTCACTCTTTGTCTTCCGCGTGAGGGATAATAGCGGTAGCTTGCCGAAGTAGACGCCTTGTGAAGCAAGGACTAGCAGGGCTGAACGATGGAGTGAAGACACTGCTAGGACTATGCGGAACAGGTGACTACGAGGCAACTACAAGCGGATAGCCCGACCCCATTTTATTGAAAAAGAGGCTACCAGCGAGACGCTGGCAGGAGCCTTTTTTTCAATAAAATGGGGACACGCCCAGCTAATATATATAAACTAGAATTTGGATAGATATTTGTTTGTGAGTAGGAGGTATTACACCTTTTGGATATTCATCTTTCTAGTTGACTTTAAATGAAAATAGATCCCCCAAATAAGCAATCAAATATACCTGTTTCTTTATCAAATGAAGAACAGGCAGTTCGGTTTGAAGAAGCATACGAAGCTGCCCTTAAGTTTTGGAAAGGAAATCCTAAATCAATAACAGACGTTCATCAGAAATTTACAGAAGTACTAGCTCTTTTACCCACCGATACTAGTGTTGTGCAGGAAAAAGCACTCTTAATGTTTTATTATAACTACACTAGTGTATTATATCAATCAGGGGAGTTGAGTGTGGCCCTTGCTTATTCTGACAAGGTACTTTTGCTCCTTGATGCCGAAGAAAAACCTTTATTATATGGAAATACTTATACCACTCGTGGAGCTATTTACTTGCTTCAAGGAGATAATAAGGCTTGTATTGAAGCCTCTAGTATTGCTATTGAATATCTGAATAAGGTAGATAAACCATTTGCTTTACATCCTGCGATCAATAATTTAGCTTGTGCTTATAGCGAAATGGGAGAATATGAAAAGGCATTTGGATATTATTATAGATTGTTAGACGAACATGTTAATAGTGATTATGAGATAGAAAACTATGCTGTGTTTTACAATTTTATCAATATGATCATCCATTTGGAACGGATGGATGTGGCAAAAGAAGAATGTGCCGCTTTGTTGGTGAGGGTGGAAGAAAAACAGCATTCAGAAGGAATGATATGGGCTTATCTTTCTTATTGCGAATTGTATTGTAAAACAGGTGATTTTGATCAGGTCATACATTACGCCAACTTAGCTAATCAAATTATTCTTGTTACAGGACCGAAATACCTTACACTACATACAAATGGGTATTTGGCTACGGCTTATCTTGATTTAAAAGAGTACCATAAAGGCATGTTCTATAGTTTGGCTCTTTTAGAAGATCTGAGTATTTCTAATTCTGTACAAAGTGTTATTCGGGCTTATTGTCTCATTGGGCATTACTACTTTGCTGCCCCTAATATTGTACAGCCTTTTTTAAAGTATCCATTACTAGCTGCGTTTAAAGAAGATATTTATAACTTATTGAAAGGAACCGAAAAACTTATCATTGAACAAAATAGCCATCATAATAAAACAGAGATTTATAATTTGCTCATTAAATATCATCGGCAACAACGAGAGTATGAAGAGGCATTCTATTATATGGATTTAAAGCACCTATTACTAGAAGAGTTTTATGAGATTGAAAAAAATAAATTGATTTATCAATTACAAGAAGAATATGATAGTAAGAGGCTTGGACAAGAGGTGAATTATCAGAAAAAGATCATTGACCAACAGCAGATCATTAATAATAATCTTAAAAATTTTGCTTATACCGCTTCGCATGATATTAAGGAGCCACTGAAATTGATTGTGGGGTTTAGTGATTTATTGAAAAAACGAATTGATAAAACGGATCAAGAAGGACATCAGATTGTTGATTATATCATTGGTACCTCCAATCGGATGGTCAATTTAATTAATGACATCTTAAAATTTGCTACTTTAGGAAATAAACTTCCCCAAGCAACAAGCATTGACCTTAATAACATATTGAAGACAGCAAAAGCTAATTTACAAACAGCGATTGACGAAAAAATAGCATGTATCTCTGCTGATCAACTACCTATTGTGAAGGGACATGATACCTTGTTTATTCAGCTATTTCAAAACTTGCTTGCCAATGCGATTAAATTTGGTGCCGAAGATCGAAGTCCTATTATTCATATCTATTACCAAAAAGAAACAGCCACACATCTACTTACCTTCGTAGATAATGGAATTGGAATTCCTGAAAATAAATTAACAAGCATCTTTGATACCTTTTCAAGAGCGCATACTAAAAAAAAGCATCAAGGAAGTGGGATAGGATTGGCAAGTTGTAAGAAAGTAGTAGAATTATATGGAGGCAAAATTTGGGTAGAATCAGAAGTCGGAAAGGGAAGTCAATTTTATATTGAATTACCGTTTGTGTAGAAAAATAAGTAAAAAATAGCAAGCAGTTTCAACAAAATGTATCACTTACTGTTTTGCCAATATGAAAATAGTAATCCATTGGTTTCGACGCGATTTTAGGTGGGAAGATAATACCGCACTTTTCAAAGCCGTATCTGGCGATATTCCTGTATTACCACTCTTTATTTTTGACCGCAATATCCTCGACAAGCTCGAAGATAAAGCCGATAAGCGAGTCGATTTTATTCACCAACAAGTCAGCCGTTTAAAAGCAGACTTAGAGGCGAAAGGCAGTTCGATGATGGTAAGGTATGGAAAGCCTTTAGCAATCTGGAAAGAGTTAGTAGCGGAATATGACATCGAAACTGTTTATACGAATCGCGATTATGAACCCTATGCACAAGCGCGTGATAAAGCTGTTTATGAGTTCTTGAAAGAAAAGGGTATTGCTTTTAAAGGAAGCAAAGATCATGTGATTTTTGAGAAAGAGGAAGTGTTGAAGAATGATGGAAAACCCTATACGGTGTTTACGCCTTACAGTCGCAAATGGAAAGCGCGTTACGAATCCGAACCACCTATATGGAGTGGAGATGCCCTAGAAGAGGGGCATTTTTACAAAACGAAACCACTGCCATTCCCAAGCCTACAAGAAATGGGTTTTGTCGCCACGAATACCGAGTTCCCGCCTACCACTGTGCAGGAAGAGTTATTGAGAAAGTATGGCGAATTACGCGATTTTCCCGCTTTAGCTGCTACCAGCAAATTGAGTGTACATTTTCGTTTTGGAACCATTAGTATTCGCAAAATGGCGATACAGGGAGCGAAGTATAGTACTAGTTGGTTAAACGAGTTGATTTGGCGAGACTTTTACCAAATGATTTTGTATCATTTTCCGCATGTAGTAGAAAATGCCTTTCGAGCAAAATACGAGCGTATTCCGTGGCGGACTAGTGAGGAGGATTTTCAAAAATGGTGTGACGGGATGACGGGTTATCCGATGGTAGATGCGGGCATGCGCGAGCTGAATGAAACAGGATTGATGCACAATCGCGTACGAATGGTGGTTGCTAGTTTTCTTACCAAGCATCTCTTGTTAGATTGGCGATGGGGAGAGGCCTATTTTGCGCGTAAATTGCTTGACTTCGAACTAGCCTCTAATAATGGCGGTTGGCAATGGGCATCAGGTAGTGGATGTGATGCGGCTCCATATTTTCGGGTGTTTAACCCTACCACACAACTCACCAAGTTTGATAAGGAGTTAAAATATGTTAAAAAGTGGGTGCCAGAGTATGGGACAGCCGCATATCCCCCTCCAATGGTGGATCATAAAGAGGCACGTTTGCGGGCCATAGACACCTATAAAAAGGCATTAGCTAATGAATAAAAGGTATGTGGTAAATAAATCATGTTTTTGGAGCAATAATTGATCTATTTTGCTGTTAATCAAATGTTTGAGATTCTGCTTTTAAAGTGTTAGCTTTGTTTTATAGTCCCTCCAATGTTATCTTTAGAGGTAACGTATATCTTTAAAATACCCACTGATAGAATTAGTTTTTAATAATCTTATTATTTCTATCATAAAAAAGCTTGGATAAAGAAGTGAACTGGATGAAAGTTTGTAACTTTGTGCTTGTTCTGTTGGGTATGTATAAAGATAATTAAACCTTTTTATATTATCGTTATCGAAGCATCGTTTCAGAAAACCCATTATTTTCTGTTAGCATGCTTCTTGCTAATGTCCCACCCTCAACAGAATGTAGTTTTAAAAATCTTTGTTTGTTTTAACTTAAATGAGATTTAAATTATGAAAATGCTCAAATGGATACTTATCAATTGTTTTGTTTTACTAAGTGCATTTAGTGCGTATGCACAACCAGGTGGTTTAGATGCATTAACAAAAGACAGAGATGCTTTTATTCCAGAAGCTATTTATGAGATACGTTATTGGACCAATATGGCTGCGGCAGGAGATAATGCTGTATATATTGACACCATGATTTTTCACAATGACCGTGCTGTCTTTGAATACTCCAGTGAAAATTGTTTGTCCTATCACTGTCGTCGCTCCGATTCATTAGTATATGTTTTAATGCCAAAATTTGGCTC
>JAHDCM010000035.1:1213-7966 GCA_020629895.1 Bacteroidota bacterium | reverse complement strand
AAAGGACAGTCATAACAAATGGCTGTCCTTTTTTGGTTTTGTTTTTGAGGGATACCAGTAGAAGCAATTGACGAGTTAGGCAAGCTATTTTACAGCTTATTATTTATAGTAATTAAGTCGTATATTTGTGTGTGTTAGATTAAACCACTAAATGTTATTGCTATGAGAGTATTACAATGGTTGATCGTATCAACTGTCTCCCTACTATTATTTACTTTTTCTAATAATAGTTATGCACAATTTGGCGGTACCGCCAATGAAGAAGAAGAGTTTATTCCTGAAGCGACCTATGAAATCCGTTATTGGACCAATATGGGGGTAGCTGATGATGAGCGAGTGTATATAGATACCCTCGTCTATTTTAGAGAACGCCTTTCAGCACTGCCACCAAGCAATTCTTGTTTGTCCTACCACTGCCGTAAGTCCGATTCCATTATTTACCTCATCACCCCTAAAATAGGACGTGAAAAAGAATGGATCATGGGCGACTACTACGCACGTAAAGAACTATACGTTAATGTGCCATTCAAAGGTTATGATCGCGCTATTTATAAAGTATATACCTGCGACATTGAAGAGAAAAATACAGGACAAGGCTACTATGCTTTTGTATCGCGTGAATTTGGAATCATCTATCGTTACAATGCAGATGGGGAAGTATTCATGCTCAATCGTATTGATGCCATGCGTAATGGACGCGTCTTCTCAGAAGTAGATTTACTTCCCATCCATCGTCGCCTTGCGCGTACCGAAATATTCGACAGCCTTGATCGAGTAGAAAGATGGGCAGAGGACTAAAAATTATCCAATAGAAATACAAAAAAGCCATTTTGATCCTGTAACTTTGATCAAAATGGCTTTTTGTCTTTATGAAAATACTTCTCATCCGTTTCAGTTCTATTGGCGACATCGTCCTCACTACTCCCGTCATTCGCTGTCTCAAAACCCAAATCCCACAAGCAGAAATACACTACCTTACCAAACCACAATATGCCTCCTTACTAGGTAGTAATCCCTACATTGACAAACTACATTTCTTAAAAGACAGCTTATACGATACCGTTAATGAACTCGACAAATATCACTTCGATCAAGTCATAGATCTACACCACAATATACGCACCTTCCTAATTAAAAACATGCTACGAATAAAGCATTATGCGTTTTATAAACTCAATATTCAAAAATGGCTATTCGTTCATCTCAAAATCAACCGCCTTCCTCAAGTCCACATCGTAGATCGCTACTTGGAAACCGTCACACACTTAGGCATTCAAAATGATGGTAAAGGCCTTGATTATTTTATTCCTGAACACGATCAAATCAATATTGCCCAGCAATTTCCTCAAGTAGGAACACAGCCCTACATCGCACTAGTAATTGGAGCCAAGCATTACACCAAACAATTACCTATCCCCAAACTCATCAACATCTGCCGGATGATCCAGCAACCTATACTATTGCTTGGCGGCCCTGACGAACAGCAGAAAGGAGATACAATTGTCAAAAACACCGACGGTATGATCATCAATACCTGTGGGCAATTCAACCTCAATCAATCAGCCTCGATTGTACAACAAGCCTGGAAAGTCATCACCCACGATACTGGTCTCATGCATATCGCCGCCGCCTTCAACAAACCCATCCTTTCTGTATGGGGGAATACCATTCCTGCGTTCGGAATGACCCCTTATTTGCCGAGTGACAGTACCGTACAAAATGAACGATTCGAAGTACCTAATCTCTCTTGCCGTCCCTGCTCTAAAATAGGCAAAAGCAAGTGTCCCCAAAAGCATTTTCGCTGCATGGACTTACAAGATGAGAACGACATTGTAGATCGTTTGAATATCCAAAGCTGATTGCGATTGAAAATAAGAACGGTAAATCAAAAAGACCCCAAACAACAATAAACAAAGCCCCACAATACGATAGAATTTCCCCAAAAACGTTGGCTTCAAAATCCGCTTCAAGCGATCTGCGAATAAGGCCTTTAAGCTATCCGTTGTTAGAATACCGAGTAACGCACCCGTCATATACACCGCCAATATCTGATTAAAACCATGCTTCGCTGCTGCCATTCCAATAATACTGATCCATACTAAAAACACAAATGGATTTACAAAATTTACCAAAAAGCCTTTCGTGAAAAAGGTCAAGTAATCCCGCTTCGAAATCTGCAAAGGCTGTTCAAAATTCTTAGCAGGTTTCAACAAAAAAGTCAAACCAAATAAAATCAACAAGACGCCTCCTAATAAACCAAAGTAAAAAAAGTTATCAGGCTCTCGCAGCCATTTTGCTGCCCCAAATGCACAAAGCACCACACATAATACATCGCTCACAAATATCCCAAACGCCACGGCCAATCCCGACTTGACGCCAAATTGCAAGGTAATCTGCAAAAGCGTAAACAATACCGGCCCCACTAAAATTACTAAGGCAAGCCCTACAATGTATCCTTCTAAGAATGGCATACGTAAAGGTAGGGATATGGAAGGAGAATACCAATAAAGATACGATACACAACTTGTCAGGTTTTTAGGATACAAAAACATCTATTCTAATACCATCCAATCATCCTGTCATTCGATCATCCAATCAGCCAATCATCAATTACATCTGGGCGCATCCCCACTTTCCGCCGGCGGTTCGTGCGTCATCGCACGAACCGCAGGCGGAAAGTGGGGTCGGGCTATCCACTTGTAGTTGCCTGGTAGAAAAGGTGTTTCGCTAAACACCTAGCAGTGTCTTCCGCTGTCAGCCCTGCTAGGTGTAGCTTCACGACCTTTCTACTGCGGCAAGCTACCGTTACTATCCCTTGCGCAAACCTAAAATATGCTTATTGGGTTTATAGCTCACCAAAATGAGCTATATTTATATGGTTTTGGTGAGCTATAAAAAAGATAGCTCACCAAAATAGCTTATATTTGTATAGTTTTGGTGACTAATAAGTTGATTATGCAAGACAAATTAATAGGTAGAGAGCAAGAAAAAGCCATATTATTAAAGGCACTTCAATCTAAAAGGGCGGAGATGGTATCCATCATTGGTCGTAGAAGAATTGGAAAGACTTTTTTGGTACAAACGACTTACAAAGACCATATAGCTTTTGAAATGACAGGTATTCAAAACGCACCTCGCACAGAGCAGTTACAAAATTTTGCTATCCAACTTACCAAATACTCAAAAAGCACTTTCCCACTCACAATACCTCAAAATTGGCTAAGTGCTTTCTATTTATTGTCCGAATTTTTAGAACCGAAGCAGCAAAATAAAAGAGTAGTTGTTTTTTTAGATGAATTACCGTGGGCAGCAACACCAAAATCAGGTTTTTTACGAGGCTTGAGTTGGTTTTGGAATAGTTGGGCTACTCATAAAAATATGGTAGTAGTAATTTGTGGCTCTGCGGCATCGTGGATGATACAAAAAGTGGTCAATCATACAGGTGGCTTACACAACAGAATAACAAGACGTATTCATCTGAACCCCTTTACTTTATCTGAAACGGAACAGTACCTCAAAGTAAATAACAAGGTCAAACTCAACCGTTATCATATTTTGCAACTATACATGGCGATGGGCGGCATTCCGCATTATCTAAAAGAAGTGGAAGCAGGAAAAAGTGCAATACAAAATATTGAAGATATTTGTTTTTCGGAAACAGGATTGCTACGAGATGAATTTTCAAACCTATATACTGCCCTTTTTGAGCATGCTGATAATCATATTGCGATCATTCGAGCATTAGCCCAAAAACGACAAGGTATGAACCGAACCGAATTGATTAAAACGGCTAAATTGCCTAATGGTGGAAGTGTCACGAAGGCATTGACCGAATTACAACAGTCTGGTTTTATTGATATTTTTTATCCTTATGGTAATAAGAAAAACAATAAACTCTTTCGTCTGATGGATGAATATTCTATTTTTTATTTACAATTTATTGAAAACAATACCAAAGAACTAAATAACCTCTGGAAACAACTCAGTCAAACCCAACCATATAAAATATGGTGTGGTTATGCTTTTGAAAATATTTGTCTAAGGCATATTCCTCAAATTAAAAAAGCTTTAAGTATTGGTGGAGTATATTCCGTTTCTTCGACCTTTTCTAAAAAAGGAAAAGGCAAGGAAAAAGGGACTCAAATTGATTTGTTATTAGATCGGAATGACCAAGTTATCAATATTTTTGAAATCAAGCATTACAATAAAGAATTTACGATTTCAAAAAGTTATGCCGAAAATTTAAGAAACAAACGCCATATTTTTGAAGAAACAACCAAAACTCGAAAACACTTGTTTTTGACGATGATTACGACTTTTGGCATGATAGAAAATGAACATTCTCTCGGCTTGATTGACCAAACATTGACAATGAATGATTTGTTTGAAGGGGGGTGATCAAAAAAAACGTTGTGTTCTTTATGGAAATCCCTTGCGTATCTCAAAATATTCTCTTATAATTGCCAAACAAAACGAAAAAACACACAAATGACAAACTTAATTACAAACATACATTGGTGGTGGCAAATCTTTTTTCACAGTAAGATTTGACAGCTACACGTATGATATAACGTCTATTAAAAATAGAGCGGCTTGTTTTAATCTTACAAAACAAGCCGCTTTTTTTTATGCAAAAAATATAAAATAAACCATTTCATGATGGCGACACATAACACACTCGAAAAAACTTATCAAGTCACTAGTAAGGTACGACAACGTTTGGCTGATACCATTACACCAGTAAGCATTTATCTCAAAGTACGTGATCAATATCCCAATGCGATCTTACTCGAAAGTTCGGATTACCACGGAAATGAAAACAGTTTCTCCTTCATTTGTTTAGAAGTGATTTCCAGCTTTATGGTTGATCAAGGGGAGGTGGTGATCGAATTGCCCGACGGAACAACGCAACGAAATGCAACGGAGCAAGTGCCAGAGCAATTACAAAATTATGTGCAATCCTTCCACTTAGATAGCAGTGAATTACCCATAAAAGTGAATGGCTTTTTTGGCTACGCTGCCTACGATGCGGTACAGTATTTCGAGACCGTTAAGTTTAAGAACCAGCCGCGAGAAGGAAGCGGTATCCCTGCGATTCGATATGGCTTATATCGGTACATCATTGCGATCAACCATTTTAAAAATGAATTGTTTTTGATCGAAAATCAAATCGAAGGACTAGAAAATGGAGATATGAAACGATTGGAGTCGCTGATTTATAACCACAACTTTGCTGCCTTCCCATTTAGTTTGATAGGTGATGAAAGTTCGAATATTACCGACGAACAGTTTAAACAGATGGTGACAAAAGGCAAGGAGCATTGTTATCGAGGTGATGTGTTTCAGATTGTATTATCGCGCCAATTTGCGCAAGGTTTTGAGGGCGATGAGTTTAATGTATATCGTGCTTTACGCTCTATCAACCCATCGCCTTATCTGTTTTATTTTGACTACGGAAGTTATAAAATATTTGGTTCCTCACCCGAAGCACAACTCATTGTCAGCGAAGGAAAAGCAACGATCAATCCCATTGCGGGAACATTCCGCAGAACGGGAGATGACACCGCAGATCGAGAATTGGCGCGACAATTGGCAAATGACCCGAAGGAAAATGCGGAACATGTGATGCTAGTTGATTTGGCTCGTAATGATTTGGCTCGCAATGCCAATAAAGTAGAGGTTGAAACCTATCGAGAGGTGCAGTATTACTCACATGTGATCCACCTCGTATCCAAAGTAACAGGAAAACTCAAGCCCGATGCAAATGTATTCCGTGTAATGGGTGATTCGTTTCCAGCAGGTACTTTATCGGGTGCACCCAAATATCGAGCGATGGAGTTGATTGATGAATATGAAAATCAACTGCGCGGCTATTATGGGGGCTGCATTGGTTTTATCGGTTTTGATAATAGTTTTAACCAAGCCATTATGATTCGCTCGTTTATGAGTAAAAATAATACCTTATTTTATCAAGCAGGAGCAGGAGTGGTGTCCGAGTCGGTAGAGGAGAAGGAATTGCAGGAAGTCAATAATAAATTGGCGGCTTTGAAGAAGGCTGTCGTGCAAGCACAAAGCATTTAAAAAATCTTCGCACGTCGCACCTCGCACGTCGCACAAAAAAGTAAACATGAAAGTTTTAGTACTAGATAATTACGATTCCTTTACCTACAATTTGGTGAACTATGTACAAACCTTATTAGGGCAAGAGGTAGCTGTTTTTCGTAATGATGAAATTAGTTTGGAGGCGGTAGGGGAGTATGATAAAATTTTGCTCTCACCAGGCCCAGGACTTCCCGATGAAGCGGGTATTTTACTAGAGGTGATTCGCCAATATGCACCAACTAAAAGTATTTTTGGGGTGTGTTTGGGACATCAGGCAATAGGAGAGGTGTTTGGGGGAACACTAGAGAATTTGTCGAAGGTATTTCATGGAAAAGAAACACCGATTCAAGTAACCAAAGAAGATACCATATTATTTAAGGATATGCCTGAACAGTTTCAAGGGGGACGTTATCATTCGTGGGTAGTAAAAGACGAAGGGTTTCCTGATTGTTTGGAGGTAACAGCTCGTGATGAAGGAGGCAGTATTATGGCTTTACGCCATCGAGAATATGATGTGCGCGGGGTGCAGTTTCATCCCGAATCGGTACTCACAGAAGGAGGCTTTCTTATGATTGCCAACTGGTTAGGTGTGCCTTATGAAGAGGAGAAATATACGATTTTTGAATTGAGTTAATTAAGAGGAGTCAGGGG
>JAHDCM010000035.1:0-1113 GCA_020629895.1 Bacteroidota bacterium | reverse complement strand
TATTCGAACATAAAACGCTCACCAAAGAGCAAGCAAAAGAGGTACTCACCCAAATAGCTGCGGGAGCTTATAATGAATGTGAAATAGCGGCATTTTTGTCTATTTACATCATGCGGAGCATTACTATTGAAGAGTTAACAGGCTTCCGAGATGCCCTACTAGAGTTATGTATTCCTGTCAATTTTGAAGGATATAATCACATAGACTTATGCGGTACAGGAGGCGATGGAAAAAATACCTTTAACATCTCAACCTTAGCTTCCTTTGTAGTAGCAGGGGCAGGAGGACGCGTAGCCAAGCATGGAAATTATGGGGTGTCCAGTGCTTGTGGGTCATCAAACGTGATGGAGTATTTAGGCTATGAGTTTACCAATGATGTCGATAAACTACGACGTGATATTGAAACCGCAGGGATTTGTGTCTTACACGCCCCCAAGTTTCATCCTGCGATGAAGAATGTAGCCCCTGTACGCAAAAAGTTGGGGGTCAAAACCTTTTTTAATATGCTAGGACCAATGGTAAATCCGAGTTTCCCCAAGCATCAACTAGTGGGAGTGTTTAGCTTAGAATTAGCCCGTTTTTATAATTACCTTTATCAACAATCCGATAAGCGATACGTTATTTTACATAGCTTAGATGGTTATGATGAAATTTCACTGACAGGTAGTTTTAAAATGATCAATAACGAGGCAGAACAAATTTTGCAGCCAAACGATATCGGAATGCAGCAGCTTCAACAAGAACAATTATTTGGAGGAGATACGATACCAGAAGCAGCAAAGATTTTTGTGGACATACTAGAAGGAAATGGTACCGAAGCACAGAATAATGCCGTGATTGCCAATGCAGCGATGGCGGTCAATTGCCTGAACGAAGGGCAAAGTATTGCAGATAGTGTAGCAGCAGCCAAAGAGTCGCTAATAAGTGGAAAGGCCTATAAAGCATTTAAAACATTATTAAATTAAAATGTGCGATGATTAACGATTTTACGCCCGACGTTTTCTTCAGATAATACATGTTGTCATTTGGAAAATAAGAAATCGGTCTTAACTTCTAATTTTCGTCGCACGTCGCACGTCGCACGTCGCACGTCGCACGTCGCACGTCGCACGT
>JAHDCM010000034.1 GCA_020629895.1 Bacteroidota bacterium | reverse complement strand
TTGACAACAGCTATTTTTTCGTCAGACAAGGCAAAAAACACAGGCATAGCCATAGCTACGGCGAGTATTTTTAACGAAGTATGGCGGAAAAATAGCCTGTCAAAAATGTGTCGATTATATGTGCTTAGGTACTTAAACATAAAATAACAACCATGAAACAATTAAAGCAATTATTATTGACACTTACCTTATTAGCAAGTACTTTTTCTTATGGCTTTACACAAGTTGAAAAAACAAACACAGAGAAGAAAAAAACCCAAGTACTACTCGTGGGAACCTTCCATTTTGATAACCCAGGTCGAGACGAATTTAACAATGAATTTGATGATGTCTATTCGGATAAGCGACAAAAAGAAATTACAGCACTCAATAATGCACTCGGAGAATTTGCGCCAGATAAAATCTTTTTGGAATGGGAAATGAAGGAACAAAAGAATGTAGATAGCCTTTATGCCGCTTATTTGGCAGGAAATTTAGACATTAAAGCACAAAAATATGGACGTAGTGAGCATTTTCAAGTGGGTTTTAAGATGGGAAAAATGCTAGGACACGACCGTTTATATTGTAGTGATGCAGATGGTTTGTGGTTAGGAGGGGTGGTAAATCAGGCAGCTAAAGAGTGGGATATGCCTTTTATAGAAGCGTATAACCAACGTATGATGGCAGCCTTACCCAAAGAAGATAGTCTCATGCGCTTACATACCCTAAAGGAAATTATCTACGAACACAATACGCCTGAAAGCCTACACGATAATCACAATTTCTATGTGTCTTATTCGCCTAGAGTGATTAAGTATGACGAAGAAGCATTGAACGATACACGAGGTATTTATCACAAAGACGAAGCTGCTGATGTTGATTGTGTGCGACTAGAACTACATTTGGTTGGGGCAGAATTAACAGCAGAATGGTACAGACGCAATATAAAAATTTATGCAAATATTTTGAGCCAGTTAGAAGCAGGAGATGAGCGCATTATGATTTATTACGGGCAAGCGCATATTTCTATTATCAAGCAATTATTTGAAGATAACCCTGATTATGAAGTCGTTGATCCTTTGGAATATCTTAAATGATGGAGGGATGGAGGGATGGAGGGATGGAGGGATTGAAGCCTTTGTTCCCTCTTCGTTTCTCCTTAGTAGTTTATTTTTTATACCCATATTACGCTAATTAAATTATTATAAAAGCCATGAAAAAGATAATCATTTTATTAACGATAGGAACGATGTTGTTTAGTTCATGTCGAATTTTCAAACTAGCGCAATTTAGCCTATCTGAAAACCATCAAAAGCCCCGTAATGAATTTAGAGTTGTTGAGAAAAGTGAAGACGCTCCTTTTACCTTTCAATACGGAGATGGAAGTATTGACAAGCAAATTGCCAATATGGAATATACAGTAACGCGTAAAAAGGGAAAAAAGACCACTTACAAATTAGATGACTACTTAAACCACGAGACACGAACCACCGCTTTTATTGTCATTCGTAATGATTCTATCTTATTTGAGCGATATTATGACGGCTTTGACCAAGAAAGTCTACTCCCTTCTTTTTCGGTTGCCAAGTCATTCACCTCGTCCCTAATGGGCATTGCTGTTGATGAAGGGTATATTGATTCGGAAGAAGATTTGGTGATTAAGTATTTACCTGAACTAAAAGGCTTACACCCATACTGGGAACAAATGACGCTAAAGCACTTGCTAAATATGCGTTCAGGACTAAAGTTTAACGAAAATAATTACATCAATCCTTATTCTACGATTTCGAGTTTGTATATCTCTAATAATGTGATGAAACTAATTAAGAAAATGAAGTTTAGTCACCAACCAGGAACAAAGAAATATTACAGTAGCTTAGATACAGAACTACTAGGAATCATCATAGAACGAGCAACAAAAGCGACCTTAGCTGAATATTTAGAGCAAAAAATTTGGCAGCCTTTGGGGATGGAAAGTAGTGCGAAGTGGGACATTGACAGTGATAAAGCAGGAAACCCCAAAGCATTTTGTTGTCTGAATGCAGTAGCAAGAGATTATGCGAAATTTGCTCGTTTGTTTTTGAAAGGAGGAATGTGGAAAGGAAAACAGGTAATTAGTAAAGATTGGGTGGCTAAATCTACGATTCCAGATTTTAGTAATGGTAGCTATCAATATCAATGGTATTCGACGCAGTCTTTTAAAGGAATACCTAATGAACAGGGGAAAATGGCGGTACAAGTATTTGAGGATTCATTGGCTGCTGCGAAAGTGATTGAAAAGCCTTTATTTGAGCAAGCGCAAAAATATTTTAAAGATAAATCGAAGTGGATTGTGCGTAGAGGAGGTCCTGAATTTTATGCACTGGGTATTTTTGGACAAGAGGTGTATGTGAATCCTGAAAATGAAATGATTTTTGTACGCTTAGGAGAGCGTTGGGATACGCCAACTAGACGTATTTTTAGAATGATTGAAGAGGAATTAGATAAGTAGAGATATTTTGTAAAACGTCTTCAGGAGGAAGGTTCGTTTATATTGGGCAGTAGGTTCCTTCGTCGCTCCTCGCACATTAATCGTCGCACATTTAACTGCGTGAAGGATAGTAGCGGTAGCTTGGCGAAGTAGAAACAGGGTGAGGCTTTTGCTGGCAGGGCTGACGAAGGAAGACACTGCCAGCAAATATAGCCGAACCTGTTTTCTAGGAGGCAACTACAAGCGTATAGCCTGACCTTTTTTCGCCTCGTGCCTGTTGGTGCGTTTACGCATCGACGGGCGAGGCGAAAAAAGGACACGCCCATAAAATTATATTTTTAGACTATGAAAGACAAACTATTAAAATATAGCACTTGGCTCATTCCGATCATTATTGTATGGATATCGTATGCTAATACTTTTTTTTCGAGTCAATTTTCAGGGGTAGAAATCTTTTCATGGCAGGTGATGTTTATAGATGCCATCAAGATGTTGATTTTGTGGACAATTGCTTATTGGGCTATTAAAAAGGTCGCCCAAAACGGACAAAAGCCAGGGTTGGGATTATATATCTTATTAGTATTGTCCTTACCTTTTGTTCACTTTATGATTTATGCGGTGCATAAACAGTATATGATTATTACGATACCTCTAAATGACTCGATTAAATTATTGCATTTTATTGTTAATATCTTAGAAGGTTTGTTGCTCTCCTTTATCTGTGTATCTTTTTTGTACTTTTTGCATTACCAAGAACGCTGGGGAAAAGCGCAAGTAAAAACAGCCAATTTGGAGAAGGAAAATTCGAAGGCGCAGTTACATGCTTTACAAACGCAGGTCAATCCACATTTTTTATTCAATAACCTCAATACGCTTCAAGGACTCATTCATGAAGATAATTACCAAGCACAAGATTTCTTGATAGAGTTATCACAATTGTATCGGTATTTATTGAATAAGGCAGATAGTGAAGTAGTGAGCTTACATGATGAAATAGAGGTGGCACAGAAGTTTAATTTTTTGATTGAGCAGCGGTACGGAGCGCATTACCAATGTGACATAAAGATTGCGTCAGAAGATTTGCATCGCAAGTATTTGCCTCCATTTACGCTTCAAATACTACTTGAAAATGTTGTAAAACACAATCGTATTGATGATGACCATCAAGTGAAGTGTGTGATTGAGACAAAAGGAGATTGGGTAGAAGTACGCAATAATAGACACCCTAAAACATCGAGCTATGCATCGAATAAAATTGGCTTAGAAAATTTACGTCAACGCTATGCTATTTTGTCGAATCAGGAAATAAAGGTGGAGGAAAAAAAAGGAGCATTTATCGTTACTGTACCATTATTAACTATTGAAACCTATGCTTAAAGTACTTATCATCGAAGACGAACAAGGAGCTTACGACAATTTGACGCGCTTCCTAAAACGTATTGATCCAACGATTCATGTTTTGGACTGGCTTAAAAGTGTGGATACAAGTGTGGAGTGGTTGCAAAATAACGATTTCCCCGATCTTATTTTTCAAGATATTCAATTGAGTGATGGGAATAGCTTCGATATTTTTAACGAAGTAGACGTAACCTGTCCTATTATTTTTACTACTGCTTACGATCAATACGCCCTCAAAGCCTTCGAATTGCACAGTATTGATTATTTATTGAAGCCGATTTCTAAAGCGCGCCTCGAAAAAGCATTGGATAAATTCCACCAAATGCACCAAGCGAAACCTAATAACTCACTCCAAGACTTGTCGGCTATTACACAACTTATCCAGCAAGTACAACAAAAAGATAATTACAAAGACCGTTTTCTAGTCAAAAAAGCCTCTCAACTCATCAGCATTCCCGTAGAAAAAATTGCTTTCTTCTATGTAGATGAAATTACAGTACTCACTACCCTCGACAATAAAAAATTTACTGTTAACTATTCACTCGACAAACTCGAAGCTCTCCTAAATCCGAAAGACTTCTTCCGTCTCAATCGAAAAATCATTGCCCAGTATCCTGCCATTGACCATAGTGTCCGCTACTCTGATACTAAATTAAAAGTCAATTTGAAGCCTGTTCCTCCCTTTGAGATTATTATTAGCAAAGAAAAAGCAACTAAGTTTAAGGCTTGGTTGGAGTAAAAATAGGCCATAATAAGCCTATTGTAAACAGTAAAAATAAAGCCATTTAGTTTCTTGTAAACTACTTGGCTATAAGTGTTTTATGTTCGTTTTGAATGAAAAAGTGTCCACTTGTCAATGGTAATAATTGGCAAAAGTTGGATGGCTAAACAGCAAGATTTAATTAACCTTTTTGGCAGTAGCTTAGTTAAAGAAGCAACAACACACAAAAACGGAAACGAAAACAAAATGACACAAACATTTTAAAAAACGTTTCACTAAGTCACTCAAAAATTCAAAACAACATGCACACTTTACTAAACCAAACTATTCGATCTCCAAGCAAGCAATCGAATCCAGTCAACTCCCAACTTTACGCCGCTTGTACTTATACCACTAGAGCTTACCTCTCCTCTTAAACACTTGTAAAAATTATTCAAACAGTTTGTGTTTATCAAAAAAGAAAAGATAAACAACTAGGAGAGCTATGCCCTATAAAAAAAGCAAGGAAATATGCACTGATAATCAAGGAGTTAAGGTGTTTTTTCAAATTTTTCTCAAAAAAAACAAAAATTCAGTAACGCATTCATTCAAAGCTTAGATATGTAAGTGTAAGCAACGAAATAACCATTAAAACTTAAAAAGTTGCAAACTAACAATCACAAAATTCAAAACATTTTTTCAATAACTTTTAACCTTTTAAAATTCAAAATTATGAGAACTTCATTCGTAAAATTAATGACCCTAGCAATTTGTTTCTTCGCTTTTATTGCACCAAGCAACGCACAGTATAGCCCAAGCGTGAAAATGTACCCTAGCTACACTAAAGTAAAAATCCACCCTGCTCTTATTGAGCTAAACGACATCCAAATGATTGACAAAGAATTACTAGCGATTCCGAAAAAAGATAACCCCGCAGCCAGTTCGATTGTCACCTCCATCTTAACAAGCTTCTGGGATGACCAAGCAGCACTCGAAAAAATTGCTCGCATCGCCAAAACAGCAAAACCAGGTTCTTACGCACTCGAAATTGTACGCACAGATAGCAGAGGAAATGCTAAAGTTGTTCAAAGAGGAGGAAGTTTAGCCTTAACCGACCTACACCAACTCAACCGTAATGCCAAGAACTTAGGTGGCGGCGAAGCAGCTAGTAGTATCCTTACCTCATTAGTAACTTCTTTCTGGGACGACCAAGCAGCACTCGCCAAAGTACAAGAAGTATTAAAGGGAGTAGACAAAAGCTCTTACCTTATGAAGCCAATTAGCCGAGTTAATGTAAGCTCTGGAGCTTTACGAAACGTACAAATGTATAATGTGAAAGCCATTATGCGATAGGACACCCGAATAAATCCCATCAATGTAAAATGCTAACCTCAGAGGGATTGTGAAAACGATCCCTCTTTTTTATAAAACCTCTCTTGTTTATCATCGCACGTTGCACATCGCACGTCGCACAATATTGAAAACCATGCAAGCTATCAAAACCAAATTCGCCCCCTTCCTATACATGCTTTTTGCTATTTTTCACATCGGACTCTGTTCTTACTATGCGGTGCCTTACTTGGTAAGTGACGATAAAACCTTTTACCAAGTAACTATCCCCAACAAACCCATTACCCTTTACGCCAGTTACGCAGGAGCTGATAAACACTACGGTTTCTTTGCCCCTGGAGTTGCCCCCGATGTACGCATCTTATTCGAAATAGAAGATACCGAAAAAGGATGTTTTACCGAAGAGTTTGCACTACCCGAAGCCAACAGCGAAATCAGCCATCGACTATATACCATGCGCAGCGTATTTGCCAAAGTTACTGAGTTCCAAGATTTTGGAGCCACTTCCCTTGCCGCAGCCATGTTCAATAAATACAACACCGCCCAACAAGTAGAAGTACAAGTAGAAGTAATGAATACGCCTACTATGAAGGCATATCAAGCAGGAGAACGCCCCAACTGGATTAGAATATACGAGAGTACATTTCAAAAAAAGAACTAGTAGAGACATTATGTATAACGTCTTTTTTCGATAAAAACCTAAGCCTCTGAAACCTGTCCCCTAAAACCTAATATAAAATTCAAAACTTCGCACGTCGCACATTGCACGTCGCACAATTCCAAGACCATGAAACCATTAACCAATTCTATCATACAATTTTTTACTGCTCCTTCATCGCCCAAACCACTAGGCTTCTTCCGCATCGCCGTTGCAGCCTTCGCATTAATACAAGCCTTTTTACTAGGCAGCTATCTGGTCGAACTATACGGCAACTACGGTTATATCCAATGGATGCTCACCGACGCCTTTGCCCACGAATACATGCCTCGACTTAGCTGGTTTGCCGACAAACTATTTCCCTTTGGTATCACGCCCGATGGCACCCTATACCTACTATTCGGAGCCTACATTTTCTGCCTATTCAATTTACTTCTCGGATGGAATACTCGTTGGATGGCACTCGGAGCCTGGCTGATACACCTCACGTTTATCAAAAGCAGTAGTCTTACTACCTATGGAGTAGAAGCATTTACACATATTGCACTATTTTACTGCTTCTTATTCCCCACAGGAAAAGCCTTCTCCATTGACAGTTGGATTCGAGGAGGAACCAACCAAGCAACACCTTTTGCCACCACGAGCATTCGCATCCTTCAATTACACCTTTGCATCGTCTATTTTACAGGTGGAATTGGTAAAGCACTCGGCCCGACTTGGTGGGACGGTGAAGCTATCTGGACAGCACTTATGCAACCACAATTTATGCAAATGGACATGACCTGGATGAGTGAATACATCCTGCTCGCTCAAATCTTATGCTGGGGAACCCTTATCGTAGAAATTGGCTATCCCTTCTTTATCTACTATCCCAAAACCCGTAATCTAATGCTCGTCTCCATTGTTGGATTACACTTGGGTATCGCCATTTTCTTGGGCTTATCGCTCTTTGCTTCTCTCATGATCATTCTCAATATATCCGCATTTGGAGGATCATTAGCACAGTCACTAAAAAATGCAACAATACAATTATTCAAAAAAGGAAGTGCGATAGGGACTACAAAAGCTTTAGCAACAACATAGAAGTCCGCTTCATCGTACAATAATAAGTAAAGATAGAATTGTTAGGTTTTTTTTATGACTTAGAGGCATCCCCTTACTCAGGTTTGGTCAAGCCTCTAGGTCTTTATTAAACCTCAAGCTCAAGAAGCCCTCAGAAGATATTGTAAAATTCCTTAAAATATACTAACTTAGTTAGAGGCTGTCTTGATTTTACAATCAGGCTTAGAAAAAGCATTTTTTTCACCCTAACTATGTCTTTTTTTCGCCCCGTAGCTCTGCTACGCGTCTCAAAAAAGCCTTCATTAGGTCAAAAAATCGGGCTTTTTCAGCTCCAATTCTAAAATCAAGACAGCCTCTTACACTTATTCCATAAATCAAAATTACTATGAAACCATTCAAATCTATTTTAGCCACGCTATTACTCAGTGTATTTTTTATTTGTTTAGGAAACACAAGTCAAGCCCAAACAAAAAAAATGTCTACCAAAGTATATAAAGTAGATAAGAACAAAGAAGCCAAGCCTGCTTATAAGTATCAAACAAAAACAGTCAAAAAGCAGGGAACCAAAGGCTACACAAAAAAATCATACAGTACTAAAAGCGATAAGTCGGCTGAACGCCAAAGTGATGATAGTGAGACGAATACTATTTCTAATAATTGGAAATCTTATACAAAAGTTATTTATGGAACCATCGGTACATCAGGAGGAGATGCCGACACACTCAGTATAGATGTAGCACCATCTGATGAAGAAGATGACGACTAAATCAGCCATCTTTTTATATGGACAAACACAAAACGGATGCACAGGTAACAGATGCGATCCAACAGGCGGAACAACTAATTAAGGAAGCACAATATGCCCAAGCTCTTGAACAACTTCAACTATTGTTGAATACCTGTAAAGAACAAGACTACTATCAACAACAAGTACTTGTTTTACAGGTTTTGGCAAACGCAAGTAGTCAGCAAGGACAAATTGATACGGCACTACAATATGCTCAAGAAGCATTGGCTATCAGTCAATTAAAATTAGGTGATAAGAGCTTTTTAGCGAGTACTTATCACCTTTTAGGTATTTTAGCGGGACAAGCAGGAAAATATACCTTCCAATTAAAACAGTATCAACAGGCCGTTCAATTAAGAGAATCACTTTACGAACAGCAGACCATACCCGCCCTCTCCCTCATCGAAAGTTATATTGGTCTAGCTGATAGTTATGGTATTACCAAAGACCTCGAACAACAATACCAATTTGCCCAAAAAGCCCACCAATTAGCCCTCAAAACCGTAGGGAAAGAACATCCCATCATTGCCGAAAGTTATTTTATTATTGGTACCTATTATACCAATAAAAGTGACTATGATAAAGGACTTTCCTTTTTTCAAAATGCCCTCCATATTTGGCGACAACGATTTGGAGAAAATCACGAACATATTGGCTGGGTATATAATCACTTAGGATGGTGTTGTGGAGCGAAAAAAGATTACCAACAAGCCTTACAGTATCATCAAAAATCGCTATCAGTACGCCAAAAAATGCTGCGAGAAAAACACCCACAACTTGCACAAAATTATAATAACTTAGGCTTTTGTTATAGCAAGCTCAACCAGCACGACCAAGCCCTAGAAAGTTACTTGCAAGCTCTCCAAATTCAACAGCACAATTTTGGTACCCAAGCACATCCGAAAACCATCCTCAATTATCGTAATCTGGGTTATATCTATACCCAAAAGAAAGTGTATGATAAAGCAGAAGAATACCTCAATAAAGCAATAGAAGGGGCTATTCAGATATATGGAAAACACCACCAACAAGTAGCCATTATTTATGTCCATAGCGGAAATTGTTTCCAAAGTCAAGGAAAGTATGAACAGGCGTTGAAAAATTATCAAGCCATTTTTCATACGCTCATTCCTAGTTATTCTAGTACATCTATTTTAGGAAATCCCTCCCTCAATGATTACTATTTTGCACCTCATTTATTACTACTTGCTTTTAGAGCGAAAGCCAAAACACTATTAGATTGGGATAAAGAAAAGTACCAAAAAGAAGCCTTCCAATCCCTGCAATTGGCCCTACAACTCATCGACCAACTGCGTAATAGTTATAAGGCGGAAGGTTCTTCCTTACATTTGGGAAAAGAAACTCATGCTATTTATGAAGCGACTATTCACCTAGCCCTACAAATCGCCTCAACAGCAGTGCCATCTGAAGCAACAACATACTGGAACGAGGCCTTTCAATTTGCTGAAAAAAGCAAGGGGGTACTACTACTTAGTCAGTTACAAGATGCGCAAGCCAAACTCACAGCTCATATCCCCAATAACTTACTCGAACAAGAACGTTCCTTGCGCCAAGAACTAAGCCAACTGGATCAAGCCCTACAAAAAGCGCAGTATCAGCAAACAGATGAAGAGTCACAATCCCTCCTGCAAAACCAATATTTTCAACTAAGTTTAAAATATGACCAACTCATTGAGCAATTTGAACAAAAATATCCTGCCTATTATCAATTGAAGTATAATGTCAATGTAGCGACTATAACAGACTTACAAACATATTTACAAGAACAAGCAATAGCATCAGGGATACTTAGTTTTTTTGTAGGAGAAAAATATCTCTTTGTCTTTGCAATTACCGCCCAAGATTTTCAAGTATATCAACAAATAAAATCAGCTAGTTTAGCACAGCAACTCCAACAGTTCTATCAAGCAATGGAGGAAATGGAAAAACGCGTATTCATTCAAGTAGCCTATCAACTCTATCACACTTTGCTCGAACCTATTTTACAAAATTCTTCTTTCGCCAACATAGAGCAACTGACTATTATTCCTGACAATGAATTAACTTATCTCCCTTTTGAAGCCCTACTAGCTTATAAAACAAGTGATAAAACAAACTATCAAGATTTACCTTATCTGCTTCACGAGTACAATATCAATTACCACTATTCTGTAAGCTTACTACTAAGCATCCATCAACAAGCACCCACAAATCTTGATAATAATTTCTTGGGATTTGCCCCCGTTTATGCCAATGCTTCTGACCTTCCATCCTCTCTGCTCTCCATTCCTCAGCTTCCTACTACTCGGAGCATCGAAATCAATGGTGAAGAATATGCAGAATTAGTATATTCAGAGCAGGAGGTCAACACCATCAAAGCGGCTTTTTCTGCCCGCAAACATACTGCCCAAACATACCTACATGCAGCGGCATCACTTCCGCATTTCAAAAGCCAAGCCTCTCAATATAAATACATTCTCATCTCAGCACACGGACGCTATGACCCTGAGCAACCCGAACTATCTGGCATTATCTTTTCTCCTACTCCCAATACCCCCAAAGAGGAGGCAATACTACACATGAAAGATGCCTATCTCCTCCAACTCCAAGCCGAACTCGTAGTACTAAGCTGCTGCGAAAGTGGGCTAGGAAAACTCATCAAAGGAGAAGGAATGATGGGAATGAATAGGGGCTTTTTATACGCTGGCGCGAAAAATGTAGTATTTACACTATTCAAAGTCTATGATGAAGTTTCTTGCACACTCACACAATACCTTTTTCAATATATCCTCGAAGGACAAACTTACACGCAAGCCCTGAATGAGGCAAAACGAAAACTACTACAAGAAGAAGGCATTGACCCAATGTGTTGGGCTGGTTATGTGTTGATTGGCAATTGACAAAAAAATACAAAACCCAGTAACGCAGGATGAAATATAACCGATACCTAATTAAATACCCATGAATACAACCCCCAACCTAGCAACACGCAATACACAAATCATCGAAGGTTTTCGAACCGGTGATGTAAAAGTGATGCTCAACTGTTACAAAGCCATTAAAGGACGGGTGATCAAATACGTCCTACAAAACTCTGGTTCCGAGCAAGAAGCTGAAGAACTGGCTTGGGAAGCCCTTGAACGATTTCGAAAACGCTGCCTCAAAGCGGAATTTAACCTCCATGATAAAGAAGGCAAACCCATTGTTTTTGAACGTTTCATGTACGGAATCTATCGTTTTGCATGGCTAGATAAACTAAAAGCAAGAGGCAACAAAGGCATTGAAATATTAGTGCCGATTGTTAAAGATGAAGAGGATGACACAGGAAGCCTTATGGCTACTGCTGTTAGTGAAGACACGGAAGCTATTGCCGATATGCAAGAAGTATTGCATTTTGTGAAACAGGCAATTCTATCGCTATCCAGCCAATGTCAGCAAATATTTACCCTTGTTTGCTTCGATAATCGAAGCCATCAAGAAGTAGGAGAAGAACTAGACATTAAGGTTGGAACCTCCCGAAAACGGCTAAAAGATTGTCGTGATAAACTGAGGAAAATCCTCACCAATAGTCGTCTCTTTCAGGAACTGCAAGATGAGACCTTAATTCAAAATTTCTTAATTCAATAGCCATGTTATCCAATCAAGACCAACAACTTATTCAGCAATACTTACACCAACAACTTAGCTCTAATGAACAGCAAGCTGTTGTCAATCGCATACAAGCAGATGCTAACTTTCGACAAGAAATGTTGATGGCAAAATTAATTCTAAAAGCCAGTCAATCACTCGCGCAAGAAAATTCAGCCACAGGTTTACAAAAAGCAAAAGAACTAGCCCAACAACTAGGAGACGATCTTTTTTTAGGAAATGACCCAGCCGAAGCGGAGGACTGGGAAATAGATGTAGATGTACGACCCACTTATAGCCTTAATGAACTCCTACAAATGTTCCAACCTATTGGGCATTATGAGCGACAACTAGCAGGAAAAACACGTTCGGGAAGAGGGGGGCGACAATTGCCAATGGTAAAGCCCGAAAATGGAGAAGATTACCCACAAACACTGCCCATTACCTTCTCAGAAGCAATCAGTACCACACTAACGATCAGCATTTACAATAGCCAAGATGAAATAATAGTAGAACAAGAAGAGGTTCTTGACAAAGAAGAGACGACAAGTATCGACACCACCCATTTAGCTCCTGGAAGATATTATTTAAAAGTAAGGGCAACAGGCTACGTGATGAGTTTACGCAGTTTCTTTATCCAAAAAGGATTAATGCCGCAATAAATTTGAACCTAAGTAACCTTTTTAAGGTTCTGATAGCGTGCAAAATACACGAAGGTATGCTAGAGAGTTAACAATAGCAGATATTTTCGTATTTTTGCGCGCTATCTATTTCAAATTAACAACCATATTCCCAAAAGAAATGCTGAATATTATCTTATTTGGACCTCCTGGTAGTGGGAAAGGAACCCAAGCCTACCGATTAAAAGAAACCTATAACTTACTCCATATCTCCACAGGTGATTTACTCCGTGAAGAAAAGGCCAAAGGTAGTCCACTAGGACTAGAAGCCAAGAAATACATGGACAATGGTTTGCTGGTACCTGATGAGGTCGTCATTGGCATGATCCGCGTGAAATTAGAAGAAAACGTAGGGAAAGTAGCAGGAATCATTTTCGACGGTTTCCCGCGTACAGTAGCACAAGCCGAAGCACTCGACAAATTACTAGAAGAGAAAGAAACCCATATCGAAAAAGTACTTGCTTTAGAAGTTGGAGAAGACGAATTAGTACGCCGCCTCCTAGAGCGTGGTAAAACCTCTGGACGTGCCGATGATACCAATGAAGATAAAATTCGAACCCGCTTAGGAGAGTATCACAGCAAAACCGCTTTGGTGGCAGGACATTATGCAAAGAGCGATAAAGTGAGAAACGTACTCGGAGAAGGTTCTATCGAAGATATTACCAAACGTCTTGCTGCGGAACTAGATGGAGATACTGGCGAAGAAGAATAATTGGTCTTTGAAATTACTCAGTCATTATTCCCCTCCTCGGAGGGGGTGGGGGTGGGTAAAAAACAACCCACTAAATGGAAAAAGGCAACTTTGTTGATTATGTGAAAATATGCTGTCGTTCGGGAAAAGGCGGAGATGGAGCCGTACATTTTCGACGGGAAAAGTTTGTCCCTAAAGGTGGGCCAGATGGAGGTGATGGTGGACGTGGAGGGCATATTATTCTGCGCGGTAATAAGCAACTGTGGACGCTTCTACATCTCAAGTATCGAAAACATGTCATTGCTGACCCTGGTAAAAATGGGTCAAAATCGCTCAAAACAGGTGCCGATGGAAAAGACATCATCCTAGAGGTGCCACTAGGCACCATTGCCAAAGATGCAGAAACCTTTGAAATAGAACATGAAATCATCGAAGATGGACAAGAGATTGTTTTAGTGCGTGGTGGACGTGGTGGAAAAGGAAATACAAATTATAAATCGTCTACCAATCAAACGCCTCGTTATGCACAACCAGGCGGCGATGGGCGTGAAGAATGGAAGGTGTTAGAGTTAAAAGTACTGGCAGATGTTGGTTTAGTCGGTTTCCCAAATGCAGGCAAATCCACTCTTTTGGCAAGTATTACCGCTGCCAAACCCAAAATTGCCAACTA
>JAHDCM010000033.1 GCA_020629895.1 Bacteroidota bacterium | reverse complement strand
GTACATGAGGCAATCTGTAAGGAAGGGTTGGTGAAGGATTGACACGTTCAATCATCGCACGATTTACCGCGTGAGGGATAGTAGTGGTAGCTTGGCGAAATAGCTGCTTTGTGAAGCAAAGACTAGTGGGGCTGACAGCGGAAGACACCACTAGGATTATGCTGAACTAGCGGCTATGAGACAACTACAAACGAATAGCCCGACCTTTTTTCGCCTCGTATCTGCCGATACGTGAACGCATCGGCAGATACGAGGCGAAAAAAGGACACGCCCAACAAATTTAAATAAAAGAATAATGCGTAAAATATGGCGGTATATCAGGTATCGTACAGCACACCACTTTCTTGAAAGCGTCTCCCATTTTTGATCAAACATTTCTTCTCTTTAACTGTTAGAAAAATACATTCAAATAAATTTAGTCGCATCCGTTATTTTTTTTACAAAACAAGTAGTAACTTTGCGGCCCTATTTCGATGAAATAAAAATGAATGCCACATTATGGGTAAAAATGTAAAACTCAAAAAAGGATATACAATTAATATCCAAGGAACACCACAAACAAAAACAGAGAAGCTCCACACCCACACCTACGCTGTTAAGCCAACTGATTATATGGGCTTATCACCTATTCCGAAGTTATTTGTACAAGTTGGTGATAAAGTTTTAGCAGGTGATCCGTTGTTTTACGACAAAGCACAGCCCGACATGCATTTTTGTGCGCCTGTAAGTGGGGAGGTAGTGGAAGTACGTAGAGGAGAAAAACGGGCAATCACAGAAATTGTTATTCTTGCCGACAAACAAGTCCAATTCAAATCGCTGGAAAAAGTACGTATTAGTAGTGCGTCGAGAGAAGAAATCATCAAGCATTTATTAGCAACTGGTGGTTGGACTTTCTTACGTCAGCGTCCTTATAATGTCGTGGCAAATCCACAAGATAAACCGAAAGCGATTTTTATTTCGGGTTTTGATACGGCTCCGCTTGCTCCTGATATGAGCTATGTAATGGATGGGCAACTTCCTGCATTTCAGGCGGGATTGGAGGTATTGAAAAAGCTAAGTAATGGCAAGGTACATCTTAGTTTACCAGGAGGCAGCAGCAAATTGTCGGGTGCCAAAGGCGTAGAAACACATACTTTTTCTGGCAAACACCCTGCGGGCAATGTCGGTATTCAAATTCACCATATTGACCCCATCAACAAAGGGGAGGTCGCATGGACTATTGATCCTCAAAATGTAGCTGCTATTGGACGCATTTTCGATCAAGGAAAATTTGATACGACTCGTTTAATTTCATTGGGTGGCCCTGTGGTAAAAGAACCACGTTATTTCCAAACATATATGGGAGCCAATGTAGAAGGGTTTACTAAAAATAATTTAAGTACCGATCATGTCCGCTTTGTTGGTGGCAATGTATTATCGGGTAAAAAATTAGATAAAAAAGGGCATATAGGTGTATTTGACAACCAACTGAGTGTGATCGAAGAAGGAGATAAATATGAGCTATTTGGTTGGTTAGTGCCTAATTATCCTCGTCCGAGCTTTTCTCGCTCTTTCCTGTCTTCTCTAAGTTCAAAGAAAAAATTTAATGTCAATACAAACTCACATGGAGAACATCGCGCAATGGTACTGACGGGTCAATACGAAAAAGTATTACCAATGGATTTGTACCCGATGCAGTTGCTCAAAGCAATCATGGCGCGTGATTTCGAACTCATTGAAGGGTTAGGTATCTACGAAGTGGTAGAAGAAGACCTCGCTCTTTGTGAATTTGTATGTCCTTCTAAAACAGATATGCAAGATATTTTGCGAGAAGGATTAGACTATATGCGCGAACAAGCGTAATTAATTGGATACTATTAACCATCATCGTTTAGAAATCTACCGATATGATTAAATTTTTGGAGAAAAAGATGGAGCAGGTGCTCGAAGCAACAAAGGGCAATAAATACGCCCATACTGTTGCCGACGGGTTTGCGACCTTTCTTTTTGCCCCCAAAGCAACAACCAATGGATTAGGAACCCATATCAAAGATGGGATGGACCTAAAACGGCTCATGATCTTTGTAGTGTTGGCTATGCAGGTTTGTTTGTTGTTTGGGATGTACAATGTAGGACATCAACACTTCCTTGCCTATGGGCTTGCTGACCAAGCAGGCTTTTTCACTAAATTCTTTTACGGCTTATTTCAAGTACTTCCTATTGTCGTTGTGGCTTATGGAGTAGGACTTGGTATTGAGTTTTTCTTTGCTGCCCGAAAAGGGCATTCGATTGAAGAAGGATACTTGGTTTCTGGAATGTTGATTCCGCTGATTATGCCACCCGATATTCCGCTATGGATGGTGGCTGTGGCTACTATTTTCGCTGTTATTATCGGAAAAGAAGCCTTTGGAGGTACGGGAATGAATATTTTGAATATTGCCCTTACTGCACGGGTCTTTATCTTCTTTGCCTACCCAACCACCATCTCTGGAGATGAGGTGTGGGTCGCCTATGATTATAATTTCCTTCATTCTATTTTTGGTTTAGATGGCTTAGTATATAGTACCTTTGGTGCTGATGCAATTGCCAATGCCAAATATGGATTACAGTCCTTTGTGCAAGCCGATGGCTGGACGGGGGCAACTCCTTTGGCTCTAGCAGCTAAAGGCGGTTGGGAAGCTGTTCAAAGCACTTATACCAGTGCGCAAATGTTCTGGGGAGATATTCCTGGTTCCATTGGCGAAACTAGTAAATGGGCGGTTTTAATCGGTGGTGCCTTCTTATTAGCGACTGGAATCGCTAGTTGGCGAATCATGGCATCTATGCTAGTAGGGGCGATTGTAACAGGTTTGTTATTCAATGCCTTCGGAGCAGCCGATTCGTTTTTAGGAGTACCATTTCACTATCACCTCATTATGGGTAGTTTCCTTTTTGCGATGGTCTTTATGGCAACCGATCCTGTAACTGCCGCACAAACCGATACGGGTAAGCTTATTTATGGGTTTATGATTGGGGTAGTTGGTATGATTGTTCGGGTATTAAACCCCGCATACCCTGAAGGATGGATGCTTGCCATTTTATTTATGAATGTATTTGCACCACTAATTGACCATTATGTGGTTGCTGCCAATATTAAACGTAGATTAGCTAGAGCCAATGCCAATTAATACCAATTCAAACGGATATACTTTTGGGTATGCATTTGTCATGACCCTATTAGTAGCTGCCATCTTAGCAGGTGTAGCCATGTTTTTAAAACCGCGTCAGGATGCCGAGTTGAAACTCGACAAAATGAAACAGATTTTAAATGCAGTGGCTCCAATTAACGATAAGTCTAAGGTAAAGGCAGAATATGAATCTACCATCAAAGAGGTTGTAATTGACCAAACTGGAAAGGTAGTTACTGATAATGCTCCCGCTGCATTTGACTTGGATCTTCGCAAAGAGTATGTGAAGAAAAAAGCAGGTGAACCGTATAATATGCCTGTTTATGTTTACGAAAAAGATGGTAAAAAAGATTTTGTTATCCCATTGTATGGAGCAGGTCTTTGGAATGCTATCTGGGGATATGTCGCCCTTAAAGATGACTTTAATACGATTGATGGAGCTACTTATGGACATGCAGGAGAAACACCTGGTCTAGGAGCAGAAATTACTAAAGCTTGGTTCCAAGATCAATTCAAAGGACGTAAATTCCTTAATGAAAAAGGAGAATATGAATTCCGTATCCTGAAAGGACGCGGTAATGAACTGGAAGGGAAACCGCATCTAGTAGATGGCATGTCTGGTGCCACTATTACAGGTGTAGGTGTCGATTCGATGCTCCGCAAGGGCTATCAAACGTATAAAACGTACTTCGAAAGTATGAATTAATTAACGGTGTTCAGGACACCTCGTTTTAGGAAGCTCTTTTTTCTGACTCCTGAAACCTGATTCCTGACTCCTTCTTTATAAAATTGCTATAATATGAGTCAAGTAGCAGAAGCAGCAGTAAAAAAGAGCGAACCTCTTTTTTCTCCCAAAAATAGACGATTACTCACCGACCCACTTGATGACAATAACCCAATCACCGTACAAGTATTGGGTATTTGCTCGGCATTAGCTGTTACCACACAGGTAAAACCTGCCCTTGTAATGGCGATATGTGTAATTGTAGTTTGTTCGGTTGCCAACTTGGTTATTTCTTTATTACGTAAAGGAATTCCGAGTCGTATTCGTATGATTGTACAACTAGTAGTGATTGCTTCTCTAGTAACATTAGTAGATCAGGTACTTCGTGCCTTTTTATTTGATGTTAGTCAAGAGTTGTCAGTCTTTATTGGTCTGATTATTACCAACTGTATCGTCATGGGACGTTTAGAAGCATTCGCAATGGGTAATAAACCCTGGCCCGCTTTCTTAGATGGAATTGGAAATGGATTGGGATATGGGGCAGTACTGATTTTAGTAGCCATGTTCCGCGAATTCTTTGGAGCAGGCACGCTAATGGGTTATAAATTAATGCCACAGGCTGCTTATGATATGGGCTATATGGACAATGGGGTCATGGCAACCTCTACGGCAGCTATGTTCTTGATTGGTATCTTTATCTGGATACAACGTTCACGTAATACCAAACTAGTAGATGTCAGCTAGTCAATAACCTATGCTAGGTTATTGACTCATTCTTAAAACGACAAACAATTATCCATCATGGAATATATCAATCTCTTTCTCAAATCAGCCTTTATCGAAAATATGGTACTTGCCTATTTCTTTGGTATGTGTTCGTATTTGGCAGTATCTAAAACAGTAAAAACGGCCTTTGGACTTGGTTTAGCGGTTATTTTCGTACTTACAATCACAGCCCCTGTCAACTGGTTAGTTTATAACTACGTACTAGCAGAAGGAGCCTTATCTTGGATTCATCCGTCTTTTGCTACCGTAGACCTCACCTTCCTATATTTTATTGCTTTTATTGCCGTTATCGCCTCAATGGTACAACTGGTAGAGATGATTATCGAACGCTTCTCCCCTGCCCTATACACGTCCCTGGGGATATTTCTACCACTGATTACGGTAAACTGTGCCATCTTAGGAGGTTCTTTATTTATGATCCAACGAGAATATCTATTCACAGAATCTATCGTTTACGGATTAGGTGCTGGTTTTGGTTTCTTCTTAGCCATTATCGCTATCGCCGCTATCCGTGAAAAAATTCGCTACTCCAATGTGCCTCCCGCCCTTCGTGGCTTAGGTATGGCCTTTATCATTACCGGCCTCATGGGATTGGCATTTATGAGCTTAATGGGTATTGCCCTTTAAATCTTTATTGCCTATTGTAGGCATAACTCCCCTACTCAAAGGGGTTGGGGGTGGATGATAAGAATGAATCATTCCCTTTAGTCCACCACTGTTAAATATTCAATCATGATACTATTATCCTTAATGTCAACGGTGATTGGAAGTATCATTGCTTTCACCTTTATCATCATGCTACTAACATCTATTTTGTTAGCTGCAAAGGCAAAATTAGTGCCTTCTGGTGATATTAATATTGTGGTTAATGGAGACTCTAATGACCCCATTATCACCCAACCTGGTTCAACTCTCTTGACCGCATTGTCAGAAAAAAATATCTTCTTACCTTCTGCTTGTGGAGGTGGAGGTACTTGTGCCATGTGTATGTGTCAAGTACTCGAAGGCGGGGGAGACCCACTTCCCACAGAAATGAATCACTTGACCAGAAAGCAAGCCAAAGAAAAATGGCGGTTAGCTTGCCAGGTGAAAGTGCGTTCAGACATGGAAATCCATGTAGAAGAAGAAATCTTTGGAATTAAGAAATGGGAATGTGAGGTTGTGTCGAATGACAACGTCTCTACCTACATCAAGGAATTTGTAGTGAAACTTCCGGAAGGCGAAACCCTCGATTTTGAATCAGGAGGGTATATCCAAATTGATGTTCCTGCTATTGAAGTAGCTTATAGTGATATGGATATTGATAAGGAATATACCGACGAATGGGATCAATATGGTATGTGGGATCTGAAAATGAAAAACCCAGAACCTATCTTCCGTGCTTACTCAATGGCCAACCACCCTGCCGAAGGAAATATCGTCATGCTGAATATTCGTGTAGCTCCACCACCATGGGATAGAGCCAAGAACAAATATATGGATGTCAATCCTGGTATCTGTTCTTCGTATGTGTTCTCTCGTAAGCCTGGTGACAAAGTAACGGTATCTGGCCCTTATGGTGAATTCTTCATTAAGCCTACTAAAAAAGAAATGTGTTATATTGGTGGTGGTGCAGGAATGGCCCCACTTCGTTCACATCTGTTCCACTTGTTCCATACTCTCAAAACCAAAGATCGTAAGATCACTTATTGGTATGGAGGACGTTCTTTACGTGAATTATTCTACACCGATCAGTTCCGTAAAATCGAAGACGAGTATTCTAACTTCCAATACAATATTGCCCTCTCTAGCCCTATTCCAGAAGATAATTGGGAAGGTTACACAGGCTTTATTCACCAAGTATTATACGATGAATACCTCAGTAAACACCCCGAACCAGAAGAAATTGAATACTATCTTTGTGGCCCGCCACTCATGTTAGCAGCAGCTCTCAAAATGCTCGATGAGTTAGGTGTTCCCGAAGAAAACATCGCTTTTGATGACTTTGGTAGCTAACGATGACTGAATGATTGAATAGGCGTTAGGTTATATGCAAGCATCCTGTCATTCTATCACCCAATCATCTAATACATTTATTTGGGCGTGTCCCGAAAATCAATAGTGCCACCTTCTGCAAAATGCTTATGACACATAAGCACTTCGCAGAAAGGTGGCACTACTGCTTTCGGGTCGGGCTATCCGCTTGTAGTTGGCTCATAGTTGCTAGTGCAGCATAGTCCTAGCGGTGTCTTCCGCTGTCAGCCCCGCTAGTCCTTGCAGCACAAAAGCACCTATTTTGCCAAGCTACCGCTACTATCCCTCACGCAATTTCTCCCCCTATTATCTGCCCGATCAGCATCAATCAACAACCACTCATAATCAATCACAATTTGTGCAGGCTTTCGATCCACCTCCAATACAACACGATTCAAAATGCTAGTAGCCTTTAACCAAGTAGTAAGAATAAGTTCCCCTTCCTCATCCAACACACTAATCGGAATATAATCTTGTAAAGGTAAAGACTGCATGTCTTCTTCTTGTAAACTAGCCTTCCCCGCCTCTACATAGCTTTTCTTCCCTGTACCACTCGCCCGATACTTCGAAATCAACACCTCTGCTTCCAACATATAATTACCAGCTACTGGTTGACTAATACAAACCTCTTTTACCTGATTATCATATAAGGTAATCGTTTCAAAGTAATCAGTTATTAAGTACTGTAATGAATCTGGCACACCCGCTTTGATGGCAGCTACAAAATCCAAAGAAGTGGGATATGGTGGCGGTGCGTGGCGATTCGTTTTCTCATAATCAGCCAATATCTCATTTAGCTTTGCTTCTCCGATATAAGCACTTATAGCATATAAAGCTAAAGCTCCCTTTCGGTAATTGAGATAATCCTGTTCTGCTTTCGCATAAACTAAGGGGAGTTCATCGCTTGCCTGCGCTCGTAATTGCAAGTAGTTTTTCAAAAACTTCTCCCGCATCTGCCGGGCTATTTTCACTCCAAATTGTTGCTTCGTTACTTGCAAGGTAATATACTCGGCCATTGATTCAGTCAACAACTTTCCGCCCTGCACTGCTGCCGGATCAACACGATGCCCCCACCAAAGGTGCGCAATTTCATGTGCTGTTGTATAAAACGGATCATTGAATTTTTCATTTTTATGATCCTTCACATTACACAATAACTGTGCTTCCGAATAAGGCACCAAGTTTCCATTCACTGTCGCAAAGGTGCCTACAAATTTTGAAAACTCTACCAACTTAATCGTATCAAAATCCAATGCACCAAACCAATCGCTACAATATCCTAACGATGAACGCATTCCATGAAATAAATGTGCTGTATTATGATCATGATTGGGATGGTGATAAATTTCTAAATGTTGCCATTTACTACTGTCTTCTTTCTTGGTATAAGTTCCCGATAACCAAACAGGCGTATTCACAATATCCCCTTCCGATTTGTAGTGGTAGTAATTTCGTCCATTCTCCGTCCATTTTCTTTGTAAGGTACCCATCGACAAAGCGACCTGCTCATCCGAAGTACTTACAATCGTTTCAAACTCAATACGATCCATCTGATTAGGTGCGTATTCATAGCCTAATAAGCTCGTATCTGAGGGCAAGCTACTTGGAACTGGCCGCACTCCTAAACCGTACTCGTCGCGCTTCTCTTGATTCGATAAATAGATATTTCGCAAACCTAGTTTAGGTAATATATGTCTTAATAGATAATTCCCATCACTCAATAAACGGCTGTTGTGGTGTAAAAACGAATTCGGGTGATTCTTGACCTCCACCTTCATCTCCAAACGCTCTCCCATTGCCAAAGCCTTTTCTAGTTTTATCACATCAAAATGTAATTCCTCATCCTCCACCAAAACAGTATGTGGGTTTATAATCTGATATTCGGTTTGCTCTCTAAAACTCTTCGCTACCAAAATAGTATCCATTTCCTCTTCTAACTTATTCACAAAACTCAATTGCCCTTTAGCTACAAAATCTCTCGTATTGGGATATAAGTCCATCTGTATATTGACCTTTGCAATTTTAGGCTGTACCGTATTGGCAAAATGCCCATATCGTTTTTCATTCATCGCCCGTACAAAATCTTCATCCTCCTCTGTATAAAATGTTTTAGAGATATAATGGTCATTATAATAAATACTACAACCCAAACTCATAAATCCTAATATCCCCAAAATAAAGGCGATCCGTGTAGCCCCTACAAAACACATTTTCACCAATTCCCAACGCTCTTTCCACGTATCTTGCACCCCTCTATTCCAGAATAGTAAAGCTCCTACAATTAGTATCAACGCTGCAAACAACCAATAAACTTTATATAAAAAGTAGCTTGGCAAAGCTGTTCCATAGCCGTTAAAAGCCGAATATTCAAAACCGATGAATTGTCCTGGTACCGCATTATAATGCATCACACTTTCTCCTAAAATAGGCATCCCTAAATAGCTCCCTACTTGTGGCAACATCATAATAACAATAGGAATAAGCAACAACATAAAAAAGCCGAGATACATATTCCGAACTACTACATGTACAAACATTGCCATACACGCCCAAATCAAAAAATGGACAAACTGAAGCACAAACAACTCAAATAAATAATGTCCTATTTCATACTGATAATACCCATTCATTGTCTGCGCAATAAGTCCTCCTAACATGACCAAAGCCAATAATATCCCTTGCATTTTTAAAATGGCAAATAAATGGGAAAGTAATAATACCCAATTTGCTTGTGGTGTACTATCAATCAAGCTGTCCATCCGCGATAACTTTCCTCGATACAAAATCATCCCCGTGTATAAAAAAGTCAGTAGATTGATAATCCCTGTAAAAATAAACAAAGGGATCTTGAGCATCTTTGCTGTCGTTGGCAACAAGGCAATCCCATGCTGCGGGTTCATCTCATATTGTTGAAATAATACTAATAAAAAACCAGTCAGAATTAATACCAGAAATTGCCAACTCCACACCATATATCGAAAGTCTGTTTTCGACAAATGCCAAGCATTTTTTAATTGTTGTAAAAAAGAAAATCCATAATCGACAGCAGGTAAAGAGATACGCCTTACCTTGTTATAAATCACCTCTTTTTCTTCCATATTCTTTGCACGTTTCGACTCGAAAAAGGTAATGGCTGTTTGGTGAAATTGGAAATGACGATAGGTCAAATACAATATCAATAGACTTAAACCCAAATACAATAAACGGTTCCCTATTAAAGCCATACTAAGTGGTATAGCAAGTGTATTTCGCTCCTCTAATGTCCAATAACGAATGGCACTTTTTACTGCTGTTTCTCCCGTCGGATCAAGTAACGCGGCAATAAACTGCCCACTCTCTCCACCAAACAGCCCACCAATCACCCCCTGTAAAATAATTACGACTATTACACTAATAAAACCAATATAAATATTGCGGGTAAAGGCAACAATCGCAAAAATAATTGATCCAAAAAACAGCATATTGGGTAGGATAAATAAGCCATATAATTGGCAATATACACCTATATCAAATGGGTGTAACACAGCCACCTTGACCGTGGGCATCATCGTACCTAAAATAAACCCCCCTCCTAGGCCTAGTACAATCAATACAACTACCAAAAAGGAACTACCAAACTTTGCCAAGAGGTACTCTTTTTTGGTAAAGGGATAGGAGTACAAAACGGTGTACATACGGCTTTGATAATCTCGAAATATCGACACGCCCATAATTGCAGGCAATAAAAACAATAGTAGCATTCCAAACAAATGACTCATTTTGTGAAGCTGGATCACGGAGTTCTGGATCACCAAACCCGCTCCCGTAGCTGCCTCACTTGCCATGCCCCACATACTAATAAAGGAAATGCCAAAAATAAACAAGCCAAAAATATAGGGCAATGGGTTTTTCACCCAATAAGAAAGTTCGTATTTAAAAATGGTATTTAACATGATGGTTGATTTAATTATTAATGGGCATCAAGGTTGTAAAATAAACATCCTCCAAATTGGGCGGCACCCTCACAAAATCTCCTTCCAACTTCTCCTTCGAAAATACTCGAATATGCAAGGAATTATCTTTGTTATAGACAGAAGAAAGCACTTGGTAATCCGCCTCATACTTCGCCAACAATTCTTGTGAAATATCTGCTGCATAAAGCTGCCCTTTCAATCGCTCCATCGCTTTTTCAGGACTATCATGTAGCAAAATAGCCCCCTTATTCAAAATGGCCATATCTGTACATAGCCCCTTAATATCCTCAACGATGTGCGTCGAAAAAATCACCACATTCTCTGTACTAATCTCTCTTAGGATATTCAAAAACCGCTGCCTTTCAGCAGGGTCTAAACCCGAAGTTGGCTCATCTACAATGATGAGTTGTGGCTGGTTCAACAAAATTTGAGCAATGCCAAACCGCTGTTTCATCCCTCCCGAATAAGAACTGACATGCTTTTTGCGTACCTCTGTTAAGTTGGTCACTTCCAAACAATAGTCAATCAGCTTTGCCCGATCCTTTTTCGAAGCAACACCCTTCAAACAAGCAAGGTAATCCAATAATTGCTCGGCAGATACACGCGGGTAAACACCAAACTCTTGTGGTAAATAGCCCAGTATTTTCCGTAAAGCCATCTGATCAGTCAAAACGTTGATGCCATTAAAGTGAATGGTACCAGCATCGGGCATTTGCAAAGTCGCAAGCGTTCGCATCAAACTCGATTTGCCCGCACCATTAGGCCCTAGCAAGCCAAACATCCCTTTTTCAATCGTTATAGAAATTCCTTGCAAGGCTTTTACACCATTCGGATACTCTTTTATTAAATTTTCAATCTGTAATTGCATGATTCAAATTTTACTGGTCATTGAATTGATATGCAGCAAACATAAATGAAGTAATGTTCAAGCTCAACTTTTGAGGATAAACAGTCACTTTTTAGTGATGAACGGAACAGCCATCAAAAAAGCCGTTTATCATCTATTTTAGCTCCTTCGTCCTTATTTTTTTACTTTTAGGAAGATTTCATCCATTTTGCAGCCATGAAAAAGACAATTACACATATCACAAAGACACTCTTACAAAATCAAGTATGGGTATTTGGCACACTACTATTTGGAGTTAGTTATATCATGACGCAGATCAGCCAACAACTAAAAGGGAAGGACTATTTGAATTGGTTACTGATGTTGGGAATTTTATTTGCTCCACCACTTATACTAGTTTACTTTCGCAAGGAGTTACAAGCTTATCTCTCTCCTAAAATGTATAACCTTCTCAGAGGAGCTTTATTTATCATCTATCCCACACAAATTTCTTTCTTTCAACTAGATCAAACCTTATTTGACAAATTTGGAGTATTAAATGGCGAGCTTAAACACCTCCCCATCATCCCTATCGTTGCTAGTCTATTTCTAGGCACCGAAATCGTTTTAATGATCTCTGAAATGAAACAACAAAGTAAGCAGATTAAGCAATGGCTCATACAAGTCAGCCTCACCAAATGGATGCTATTCTTCTTAATTATTTTTTCATTATTACTAACTGGTAGTAGTAATTTACTCCAAGAAAAAATCAGTTCACTAAGCCTACTTTCAAGTATCGGATACTTTATCTACTATACTGCACAAATCCTCCTCATCTTTGGCTCTTACTATATCTTTTATTACCTCCACCATCACGTCATCTTCAACCAACTATTTCGCAAAAAAGGTATCATATACTACGTATTTGGAATAGTTGCCCTTCTCCTAATACTGACTCCTATTCACAATTTTATCATCTCCTTATTCTCAGTAGTTCACGACCTCAAAATTCATCCTACCGGGTTTGGGATAGGGCTTTTATCTAGCACTAATTTCATTCTACCTACTACTATTTTATTACTTAGTACTCCCTTCATCATTGTTACCGAATGGTATAAACAAGCGCATACAGTAGCCGAACTAGAAAAAGAAAAAACAAATACAGAACTTCATCTTCTCAAACAACAAATCAATCCGCACTTTTTCTTTAATACCCTCAATAACCTCTACTCGATGAGTCTTATCGGGCATAAAGAGACTCCTGAAACCATTATGCAACTTTCCGAATTAATGCGTTATGTTATATACAAGGGCAAAGAAGAGCAAGTAGCCCTATCTGAAGAGTTAAAATATATCAAAGACTATATCCAACTCCAAAAAATACGCCTCCATAAAAATGTGGATTTTCAATGGGAAGAAGACCTTTTAAATCCTAGCATACAAATTGCCCCTCTATTGTTTATTATCCAAGTAGAAAATGCTTTCAAACATGGTATCGAACCAGCAGAAGAAGCGAGTTTTTTGCATATAAAGGTGAAGCAAACAGCCGATGACATTCAATTTATTTGTCACAATTCTGTCGAAGAAAAAGAGGAAAAACAAAGCCCTGGTATTGGGCTATTAAATCTCAAAAAAAGATTGGCTATTTTATATCCCCAACAACACCAATTAGAAAATACAGCGACTCAAAATGATTTTCACTCAACATTAAGTATTCAACTATGAATCCAATCAAAGCACTCATCATTGACGACGAACCACTTGCCCACCAAGTTATCCTTCAATACGCGAGCGATATTCCCTTCCTAGAAATTGTCGCCCAATGCTATCTTGCAACAACGGCCTATGCCACCCTTAATCAACACCAAATAGACCTAATCTTCCTTGACATTAATATGCCTAAAATCAAAGGTTTAGATTTTTTACGTACCCTTAATCACCCTCCTCAAGTTATCATTACTTCTGCTTATGAAGAATATGCCATCGAAAGTTTCGAACTCCAAGTATGTGACTACTTACTCAAACCCTTCCGTTTTGACCGATTTCTAAAAGCAGTGAATAAAGCACAAACACAAATCAGCCTACTAAATCAAGATAAACCACAGCTTATAACATCTAAAGCTCCAAGCACAAATGATTTGCAAAGCAAAGAACTCTTCATAAAATCAGACAAACGTATCATTCAAATTCAAATCAAAGACATTCAATACCTAGAAAGTTATGGCAACTATGTTAAGATATGGGTACAAGATAGCTTCCACCTCACCCAACGCACCTTATCTAGTTTTGAAGACACACTCAATGCTGATTTTCACCGTATTCACAAGTCGTTTATCGTTCACAAAAAACATATCAACTACGTAGAGGGAAATAGGATTATTATGCAAAATGAACAGGAATTGAGTATTGGCAAAAACTATAAGCAAATTGTCAAAAATTGGTTAAGTTAGTTCTTAACGACATCCTCGCACGATTAATGCATGATACCTCGGGGAATGACGCTGGCGGCAACTCCGTTGGACGTTTAATTGTCAATTGTTCGATTGGGCGACCACAAGGGATCACCCCTACGCGCTATACCTTTGTATTCATTCAATCATTCAGTCAACCACTCATTCACTCATTGTCTACCGCGTTATACCTTTGTGAAA
>JAHDCM010000032.1 GCA_020629895.1 Bacteroidota bacterium | reverse complement strand
CTATGCTTTTCTTCCGACTAACAGGTAATGATCAAAGAAAAATTCTTCTTTTATAAGGATACTGGCTTCTAACTGTACTCCCCTACTCGTCATCATTCGCTCATACTCCTTCAAATCATACTGGTGTGGATGCAACATATCGCCTGGGATGGTACGAAAAAGATGTTTAAAAAAAGCATAATTATGCGCATCTATGGTCAGTAAAAATAAGCCTCCTTTTTGTAGCACTCTTACTAGTGTATCCATGCTCTGTTGAATATTAACCACATGGTTAATCACATTCATACAACAAACGACTTCATAATTTTCTGATCCTTCCAATAATTCGATGGGTAAGGCATGAAAATTTACTTGCGGATAATCTTGTTTGGAAAAATGCGGTACTTCTGTCTCATAGCGATCTAGTAAGGGATCGAGAGCTGTAACTTGATAACTTTTATGCAAGGCGATAAACATGCCCGCTGGCCCACAACCTGCATCTAAAACGGTGGCAGTTTTGGGAAAAGGTGTTGTAAGCGGTAGTTTTTTTAATAAATTATTCCAGTAATCTTTTTTCCAAGCTAAATAGTCAGCTTTAGATTTTTTTTGTAAATACTGTTTCCACCAGATCAATTCGAGATACTGTGCCAGTCGCCATTTTATAGTTTTCTCCATTTATACTTTTTGGTAAAAATACAAATGATTAATTTTGTAGCGAAATTGATGAGGAATGAAAACTAAATAAGTTTACATTTTTGACTGCTTCTTTTTATACCCCAAATAACAATCTTTGTTTATGGCATCTATTATGAAAGGCGACTTTGTAAAAATGATTTATACTGAAGAGGTAGGCCAGGTAGTTGGTTGGTTGGATGGAGAAACGCTTATTGTAGAGATAGAAGGAGTTGAATTTCCAGTATTTACCGCCCATATTGTCAAGACAGCGCCTCCTAAAGACAAAACGACACCCGTTAAGTCTCCTCCTAAAAATCGGCACCAACGAGCAGCAGATACATTGAAAGCGATGGGATTGCGTAATGAAATAGATGACCTACCTGATCAAGGAATTCATTGTTTATTACAACCGTTTAATGATGTTGATGGAGATATTAAATACTTCAATATTCACTTGCATAATGATACTGGTAAACCCTTTTCATTTACTTATACTTGTAATTTAAAAAATCAGGCTCCATATACATTTAGTAAGGAAATGGGTGGGCGTAGTACGATGATTGTTCATTCGTTGGAATTTGACCAACTTAATGATAAACCTGTCCTTAGCTTCGATTTTACCTTATTAAAATCGCTTCCTAAAAAACAGAAGTCTTTTTCTAAAGTATATAAGCCTAAAGCCAAACTAGTATTACAACCAACACGACATATTGCGATTGTAGATGCTTATGTTTATCGACATACACTTTTTGCCCAGTTGCCAGCTAAACATAAAGTAGCAAAAAAAACGGTTCGTTCCATTGATCACGAACTACTCAACGAAAAGATACAAGAGAACCAACGTAGTTCTAATCATCCTGAAACCATACAAGTACCTCGTACATTTGTTAACCTCAAGGAACGTATTGTAGATTTGCATTTTGAACAACTTGCAAAGAAGTATGGTTATATGCCCAAGCGTTTTATTCTTGAACAACAGTTGAAGCATTTTGAACAAGAATTAAAGATGGCTATCTCTAATGAAGAGGATCGAATGATTGTGATTCATGGATTGGGAAAGGGACGCTTGAAAGACGAGGTCTTTAAAATGCTTCAAGCTTATGAAGAAGTTTGTGGAATTCGCAATGATTATGATCCTCGATTTGGTTTTGGGGCAACTAAGATTTTATTTGAATACGTAGATTTTCACACAGACTAATAACAAAGCGCGCTCACTATTCTATCGCTTGCTTGTTTATACCAGTAAGAGGAAAGTCCGGGCAACACAGAGTACCACACCACCTAACGGGTGGGATTCATGTATAAAGCATGAAGCCAGCTAGTGCCGCAGAAAATAACCGCCTCTATCATTTTGTTGAAAGAGGTAAGGGTGAAAATGTAGGGTAAGAGCCTACGATCAGTGGTGGTAACATCATTGATGGGTAAACCTTGTGGGTTGAAAGTCCAAATATATCAGCATGCTCAGACATTTGTCAGAGCTAAGAGCTACTCGTTCGATGCTGAGGGGTAGGGCGTTTGAGGCTTATGGTGACATAAGTTCTAGATAAATGATAGAAACTTATTTGTAAATCAAATAAGTACAGAACCCGGCTTATCGGTGAGCGCGCATTTTTTTTATTTTTTTTCTCTCCTTTAAACAAAATACCTAATAAAATTGTACTATTTTGTGGACAGTTTAAAATGTACTATTTTATAGACATTTTTCTTGTTTGGTGCTTCAAGTATTTCTTGCAAAAAAATCACTAACACTCGTGTTTACAAGGGTTTAGGTCCTACTTTAAGTATTTTGACAATTGCAAGAGAATTGAGGCATTCAAAAAAGAACTTGGGCATTATAATTGTGGAATTTTAGCCGTAAACCTTGACTAGAGTTGGCGGCTTTTATTTAGTGTTTGTGTAAAATATCATAAACTCACATACTATATACCCAGATTCAATTTAGCTCCAGCAACAATATCTACTTTTTTAATAACAGGAAATAATTATACCTCATGGCCAAAGCATCAGCAAAGATACTCATCATAGATGATGAAAAAAGTATTCGAAGGACCTTAAAGGAAATTTTAGAATATGAGGGATATAAAATAGAGGAAGCGGAAGATGGCATGGAAGGAATGGTTAAGATAAAGACCAAGAAATATGATGTTGTTTTTTGCGATATCAAAATGCCTAAAATGGATGGGCTAGAAGTTCTAGCTAATGCCAGTAAGCTAAAGCCTGATTTACCTATTGTCATGATTTCGGGTCATGCGACGATGGAAACTGCTGTAAAAGCAGTAAAGACAGGAGCCTTTGATTTTATTGAGAAACCTCTTGACCTTAATCGCTTATTAATTACGGTTCGCAATGCCCTCGATAAGTCGAAATTATTGGTAGAAACCAAAAAATTGCGTAGACGTTCTACTAAGGTAATGGATATCGTGGGAGAATCTCCTTCTATCTATAAAATTAAGGAAACAATAGAGCGAGTTGCTCCAACCGATGCACGTGTTTTTGTAACGGGTGATAACGGAACGGGTAAAGAATTGGTAGCTCGTTGGATTCATGAAAAAAGTAGTCGTAAGGATGGCCCTTTTGTGGAAGTAAACTGCGCAGCGATTCCTTCAGAACTAATCGAAAGTGAGTTGTTTGGGCATGAACGTGGTTCGTTTACCTCTGCCCATAAACAGCACATCGGAAAATTTGAGCAGGCTAATGGCGGTACTTTGTTTTTGGATGAGATTGGCGATATGAGTCTTTCTGCTCAAGCAAAGGTGTTGCGTGCATTGCAAGAAAATAAGATTTCGAGAGTAGGAGGTGATAAAGAAATTTCGGTAGATGTACGTATCGTTTCGGCAACCAATAAAGATTTATTGAAGGAGGTGGAAAATATGCGTTTCCGATTAGACTTGTATCACCGTTTGAATGTCATTCCAATCAAGGTGCCTTCGTTAAATGATCGAAAAGGAGATATTCCACTTTTGGCCAATCATTTCATCCACCTGATTTGTGACCAAAATAAAACACCTCCCAAACCGATTACCCGAAACGCAGTAAAAGCCTTACAGGATATTCACTGGACGGGTAATGTACGTGAATTGAAAAATATCATTGAGCGTTTGTTGATATTGAGTGACACCAAAATCACTAGTGCCGATGTCGATAAGTATGTTTACTCGCCTACCGAAGTGCAAGTAACTAATGACTTTGATCGATTTGAAAATTTACAAGCGTTCAAAGAATTTGCTGAAAAGAGCTTCTTGGAGTATAAACTAACTAAAAACTCGTGGAATGTCTCTAAGACTGCGGAGGAAATTGCGATTCAGCGAAGTCATCTGTACAACAAAATGGATAAGTACAATTTGAAGCGCGCAAATAGTTGACATCATTTGTAAATAAAGATTAAAAAGGGCAAACGCTACATTGGCGTTTGCCCTTTTTGGTTTTAATTGGTACATTTAGGCATTATGCAATTTGACCTAAGTGTATATCAACTTTCTATCCTGCTAATCATCGTTTTGAGTATTCTAGCAGTGTCTGTACTTCCTAAAGAGTATAGTGCCTTGTTATTTCTGACTTATTTGACCGTCTATATTTTGGTCAATATGTTTTTCAACTTTTTCAATCGTCGTCGTATTGAACAGTATGAAATATTAAACAAACAGTTAAAACTAAACATGGACATACGTCCTAAAACAAAATTTCCATTTAGTATTTTTTTCCTCAACAAAGCTGCCAATTTTGCCAAGTATAAATTCGGATTTCAATGGGTTTTTCCAACTTTAAGTGGCATGTATTTGGGGCAAAGTATGGAGTTTAGTGTAGACGCTGTTGCCCAAGAAGATACAGAACGTAAAGTGCATTATTCCAACCTTATTGTCAATGTAACACATACAGGTAATTCTTGCCATATTCGCACCCGTACTTGGCGTGATAAACTACGTATTTTTAAACGGAAGCGATTTTTAACAGGCGATGCTACTTTTGATGAGTACTTTCAGGTGACCACTAATAATGCGGACTTTCTTATTATTCTTTTCGACACGCCAATTCGTCAATTATTGGTCAACCATACTTATCAAAAAGCGACCCTCGAACTTGATAAAGGCCAATTGACCTTTAGGCAACGTAAGGTGATGACTGACATGAAAGATAGGAAGCATTTTGAGCAGGTGATTCTTCTGTTGTATATGATTGCCAAACGGATTGATCATTTGGTGGATGAACAGCAAGCCGAACAACAAGCATTGCCTCCACCAGAAGCTACTATTGAGGCCATGGAGCAAGTCGAAGCATTACCAGAAGTTGAGAATGAGCCAGTAGAAGAGGAAGTCAAGCAAGTACCACAAGAAGAGCCTGAAGAAATATATGAAGGAGAAGCATTTCCTGAAGCGGAATATGGAGACATTTATGAGGAAGACGAATATGCAGAAGACATTGACCCAACACTAGCCGCCGAGTTACATGAACTCATAGAAAAAGGAGCGATTGAAGCATATCCTGATGATGCTCCAAGCACTCCTTCTCCAAAGAAAAAACGTTCTTTTTTGCGTTTACCTAAATTTTTAAAGCGTAAAAAGTAAGTTAGCACTTCTATTTCTTATCGCGTCATCACCAACTTTGCCTGCCCTACTAACTGACTAGCAGCATCATAAACATTAATAAAGTAAATACCGCTGGTCAAATGCCCTGTGCTCAAATTTAACGCTTCAGATGCCACTTGTTTGTTAACAGCCACTTCTTGCAGCAAAGCACCTTTCACATTATACACTTTCAAAGTACTTACTTGCACTTCTCCATCTATTAAAATACGTACTTGATCTCCATTGGTAGGATTAGGATACAATTCAACAGCCAATAAACGCACTAGCTCCTCCTCTATACCCGTTACTTCAGCATCCAAATAATCGGGTACTCCATCACCATCTACATCTCCAGTTCCCTCATCAATAGTCGGAAAACCATCCCCATCATCATCATCATCTAAGTGATTATTAATGCCATCACCATCAGTATCCGTAGGCAACTCATCAGCCGTTAAAACAGAATCACCATCATCATCTGGATCCAAATAATCCGCAATCCCATCATCATCTGTATCTGTTGTTCCTTCGTCAGCAGTTAATAAGCCATCACCATCATCATCTCGATCCAAAATATCTAATAATTCATCTCCATCTGTATCATTATTAGCACCTTCTGCATACTCATCTCCATCCAAAATACCATCTCCATCCGAATCATTACTGTCAGGATTTGAAGTCAATTCTGCTTCTAATGCATCACTCAAACCATCATTATCCGCATCTGGCTCCTTACCATCAGGACGCACATCCAAACCCATCAACTCTCCTTGCTCATGACGCGGCAAATCTTCATTATAATTAACATCCGTCTTATCCGTATTCCATTGCAAATTTACAGATGCTGTCGGGTCTATTACTGCAAAACAAACAATACCCGCATCAATCCACTCACCACTCACTTCAGGACAACCCAAGCCCTTCAAATTCATAATGGTTGTTACATTAGCATCCCCCGAATCGGTAGAAGCACCCAAGCGAGGGCGAAAATAAATGGGTAGATTATAACCTGGTGCTACCTCACACAAATAAGTACTATCAAAAGCCAAACTCTGATAAGTTGGAAAATTAATACTATTGGTATTATAGTTAAAAAAGAAAGTATGCGAGCCAATAGAAAAGACCTGCTCATCACTACTTCGTATTTGAATCGTCACACAAAACGAATCAACCACCTCCTTGTACGTAGGATTCCCAAATTGTAAGTCAAACTGTGTTTGAGCTTTTGCAGAAAAAGCAATCATCAATGCTACCAGTAAGGTAAATAGGCTTTTTGTCTTCATTATATTTATTTTTATCTCAATAGTCCATTAAATCACTGTACAAAAATACTGTTTTTATTAGGTATTTTATAAATAGGTATCAAGAAATACGGAATGGGGAACAATTGGGCGAATCAGAGATTGGGTGGAACAACTTAATAGGAAATGCATGTAAACTTCTTGCAATTTACCGTTTCTATTTCTATTTTCAACCTATATTTAAAAAAAAATTTCATGACGATACAAAATAATGTGTTTGCTATCACTGGCGCAGGATCAGGCATTGGACGCGCCTTAGCCATCGAAATGGCTAAAAAAAATGCAAAAGTAGCCATCACCGATCTCAACGAAGCCAATCTACAAGAAACCAAATTACTCGTAGAACAATACGGAGGCGAAGCCATTACCCATATCGTGGATGCTGCCAATAAAGAACAAATGATTCAGTGGGCAGCCGATGTAGTTGCCCATTACGGACAAGTAGATGGCATCATCAATAATGCAGGAGTAGCACTTGGAAAAGTAAGCATTAGAGAAGTGAGCTACGAAGATTTTGAGTGGATTGTAGGTATCAATATGTGGGGAATGATATATGGCACCAAAGCCTTCCTACCCTATCTCGAACAACGCCCTCGTGGATGTATTGTCAACCTATCAAGTGTATTCGGTCTGATGGGTGTAGGTTATCAAGGCCCCTACTGCACCACTAAGTTTGCTATTCGCGGATTTACCGAATCGCTACGCATGGAACTAAAAAACACCACTCCACACATCTTTGCTTGTTCCGTACATCCAGGCGGCATCAAAACCAATATTGCTCGCGCTTCCAAATGGCCGCAAAACGTCGAAAAATACGATAATGCCAAAGAGATTGCTCAATTCGAACAATCTTTCCGAACTACTGCCGCACAAGCAGCCCTTATTATTATCAATGGTATCGAAAAAAACCGAGATCGCGTACTTGTCGGAAATGACGCATGGGTAGTGGATCGTCTCATCCGATGGATGCCCGTAAAATATACCAGTATTCTGAATCGCCTATTTAGACGATTTGAAAAACAAGCCAAATAATTAGTTGGGCGTGTCCTTTTCCTCCTCGCCTGTTCATGCGCCCACGCATAAACAGGCACGAGGAGGAAAAGGTCGGGCTATCCACTTGTAGTTGGCTTATAGCCACTCGTTCAGTATAGTCCTAGCAGTGTCTTCCGCTGTCAGCCCTGCTAGTCCTTACTTCACAAAGTAGCTATTTCACCAAGCTACCGTTTCTATCCCTCACGCGGTAAACAATGAGTGAATGAATGGTTGACTGATCATTCCCTCAATCATTCATTCACTCACCCCCTCAATCCCTCAATCCCTCAATCATTCCCTCAAAATCCTTCAATTTCTTACCTATGAGTTTCCAAAAATCAGATTTCGGCGAAAACTTCCTTTGGGGAGTTGCCACTGCTTCTTATCAAATAGAAGGAGCCAAAGACAAAGATGGCAAAAGCCCTTCTATTTGGGACACCTTTAGCCACACGAAAGGCAAAATTGAAAACAATGAAAATGCCGATATTGCTTGCGATTTTTATCACCGTTATCCCGAAGACCTCACGCTTCTAAAAGCGATGAACTTTGATGTATTCCGTTTTTCGCTCGCATGGACGCGTATCCTACCCGATGGCATTGGTCGTATCAATCAGAAAGGCTTAGACTATTATCACCGAGTTATTGACAAATGCTTAGAATTAGGCTTACAGCCCTGGCCCACCCTATATCATTGGGATTTACCGCAATGCCTATACGAAAAAGGTGGTTGGACAAATCGAGATATTGTCAGTTGGTTTACCGAATTTACAGACGTTTGTACCCGTGAATTTGGTGACAAGGTCAAAAACTGGATGGTATTTAATGAACCGGCTGTTTTTTGCATCTTAGGACATGTGCTAGGCACGCATGCCCCTGGCGAAAGAAGTGTTAATAAATTCATGCAGGCAAGTCATCATGTTTGCCTATCTCAAGGAGAAAGTGGGCGGGTGATTCGCGGCAATGTAGCCGACGCACATATTGGCACCACCTATTCGTGTATGCATACTGATGCGTATAGCAAAAGTATGAGCGACCTCAAAGCAGCACGACGCATGAATACCCTCCTCAACCGCCTGTATATCGAACCCGCTTTAGGAATGGGGTATCCCGTAGACAATGGCTGGGAAGCACTCAAAAAAATGGAAAAATACACCAAAGGAGGAGACATCACTAAAATGGCTTTCGACTTTGACTTTATTGGGCTACAAAACTACTCACGTATGGTAGTGCGGGCAGCTCCAGTGCCTCCTTACATGTGGGCAATGGAAGTCCCTCCCAAAAAACGAGGCATTACACAACTGACCGATATGGGTTGGGAAGTATATCCAGAAGGGATGTATAAAATTCTTAAACAATTTGGCCGCTACAACAAAAAGATCATCATTACCGAAAATGGTTCTGCTTTCCCTGATTTTGTCCAAAAAGGAGCCGTACACGACAAACAACGTATCCAGTTTTTTAAAGACTACCTGTCTAATGTCTTGAAAGCCAAACAAGAAGGAGTAGATATACAAGGCTACTTTGTATGGACACTTATGGATAATTTTGAGTGGGCCGAAGGCTATCGCCCACGCTTTGGACTTGTTTATATTGATTATAAAACACAAAAACGCATCATGAAAGACTCTGGAAAATGGTTTCAAGAGTTCTTAAGATAACCAAACACGATTTGATCTTATGATTTTTTTGCTTAAATTAGAATAACTATCCACCTATATGCATTCCAGCCTTGCAGACAGACAGCATCTAATTATTATAGAGGCTGTGTCAGCGAACTAACGCTCATTAGTGACCATTTTTTAGCACTTCGTCATCACTACAACGACTATCACTTATTTCTAACACACTTAAACGCTATCTTTATGTTATCTTCTTTATTCGTTTTATTAGCCGTTGATATTGTTGGATGGATTATTTTCTTAGCTATTGGAGCTATTGCAGGTTGGCTGGCAGGTCAAATCATGAAAGGCTTTGGTTTCGGTCTGATAGGAAATATTATCGTAGGTATTATTGGCGGCATCTTTGGTGGCTGGTTATTGGGAGGTATGATCAATTTAGGCAATGCCTATGTGAATGCTATTCTCACCGCTGTCATTGGGGCCGTTATCCTCTTATTTATTGCGGGTCTAATATCCAAAATGTTGAACAAATAATGTTCAATTTTGATTCATGAACGAGTCCCCTTATCTGGTGATAAGGGGACATTTTTTTACCAGTGAAAATCTCTATCTGTTACATCTACATATTCTGGCACATAAATATCAGTAATAGCAGTTTCTTCATCTGAGAACTGTCGATGATTATAACGAACAATCAACTCTTCTTCTGTCAACTTTAAGATGCGGAAAAACTTATACTCCTTGTCTATATTAAACATACTAGGAAGTTGCTTGCTAGTCATTTTAATGAAGTGATTTCCCTTTTTGCTTTTAATAAATTCCCACTTGGCTTGTAGCGATTCTCCACAGTTATCCCCATCTCCATTATTATCTGTTAATACTAAGTTTGCATGGTAAGTTTGGCGATAATTGAGAAAACAAGTACCCATATTCATACGTACATGGTCATTAAAACGACGAGCTATTTTCCAAGTTTTTGAAGAATCTGTTGTCAATAAAAAATGGGCGTTATCAGGCATCACAAACGGTTCGTTTGTTTCTCCGCAAGCAACTAAAAATGGTAATAATAATAGGATATACTTATACATATCTGAAGCCATATTTATTCCATGATACGCTTCTACTATCCCATTTTTTTATACAATCTCCTTAATTTTTATTTTATTCCCTCTAAACTCAATCGTTTCTCCAACCTTCTTATCTTTTAACAACTGCCCAATTGGAGAGGCAAAAGAAATACAAAAATAGGGTTTACCTTCCACCTCCAATTTACCTAGTCCAATTGCCATAAAATAGGTTCCTTTATTGGTAATGACCATACTCCCAAAATCCACCTCCTCAAACTTTCGCCCTAATTTTACTTTAAATAAGTCATTTTTTAAATCCAATGCCCTACGCAATTGCACCTCACTATTCTGTCGTTCGCGCTGCATCATTGTTCGTCCTGTTTCAAACTTATCACCAGCACTACTTTTCGTTTCTGTTTCATGTGACTCATCTATTGTTTTAATAGCCAGGGTTGCCATATCAATTCGATCATCAACAATAGCCACTAGTTTCTGATATATTTTAGATTTTAGTTCTCTCATAGTTTATACGTTCTACTTAAACAAATATTCCTCTATTTTTTCAATAACACTTTGCGATGGCAAATATCCATTAGCTATTAAGATGAACTGTTCATTTTGCTGTAAAATCAAGGTAGGGAAGCCTCGCACCCCCATTTCGGCAGCTCGTTCAAAATCTGCCCGCACCTCTTTTTTCATTGCTTCGCCTTCAAAATACTGTGTAAATTGCTCAAAATCAATATTTAGTGTTTCACATATTCCACAATAGCTATCTGTCAAGTGCATGTTTAGATTATCAAGATAAAAAGCTTTTTGGATTTCTTTAAAAAAAGCCAACTCTTTTTCTGGTGCAATTTTTCGGATAACAAGTACAGCCCTACTTGGAGGCTCTGTATCATAGGTAATCGTTGCCTCGTCTAAAATGCCATATTGGAAGTTTTGCCCACTCGCTTGGTGTACCTCCTCCCAGTGATGGGTCAAAAAATCTTTTAGTTCAAGCATCGTTTGAGTGTTATAAGGACGCAGGCCTCCCATAATCAACTCTACCTCCAATTGTCCCTCAAAATGAGCCAATACTTTTTCGAGTTCGGGAGCCAAACCATAACACCATGAACACATCGGATCACCTATATATATGAGTGTAGGTTTTTCTTTCAAATTTGGTACAGTCATTGAAAAAGGTTGATAAGTAACAGCAAATAATAGCGTTATAAACAGTGTAAATTTAGACATCATAATAATAAATTTGGCTTTAAATTACAATATTTGAATTGTTTGTACTAACTTGCGCAGCTAAAATAATTTTAGAATAATCATTTATTTTTTCTTAACTTAAATTCTACTTCATTGTTAGTCATTAAAAAGAAAGAGAACGAAAACATCTCAGAGATGTTAAAACGTTACAAACGTAAGCATAGAGACGCTCGTATCATGAACGAGATCAGAGACCGTAAACACTTTACTAAAAGATCAGTTAAAAGACGTGGTGAAATATTAGACGCCAAGTACAGAAATGAACATTTTAAATAAGGCGAACTAAAAAAATAAATCCCCAACTTTACATGTCTTTTTCCAAGTGCTTGTAATACCTAATCATTAGCAAGGTGGCAGGTTTAGGTTAAATGTCTATATAGATATAAAAAATCCTTATGCCATCCACTATTTAACTGAAAAGGAGTTACGTTTCATGTCTTTGTTAGGAATGAAGCGCGTCTGTGTCTAGTTAGGGAATTATTTTTTTTAATTTGCCTACTGCGTGAGGGATAGTAACGGTAGCTTGCTGAAATAGAAAAGTAGTGAAAGCTTGCTAAAGGGTGGCTGAACGACGAAGTGAAGACACACTGAAGCAATAGCTAAACACTTTTTCTATGAAGCAACTACAAGTGGATAGCCCGACCCTATTTTTATTAAAAAAGATGCTACCAGCGTTTCGCTAGTAGCATCTTTTTTAGTAAAAATAGGGACACGCCCTTATTACTTAACTTCTATTACTATTAAGCCTGCTTTCTGCATAATCGGATGATCAGAAGGATAAGCACTATCTCCCATAATTTGCTGATACTCTTCAATTGGTAAGTCATTGGTAACTTCAAAGCGCACTTGTTTGCCCTTCAACTTCCCTCCTTTCCAGTCATTGACCCTACCTGCCAAATAACCATCAATTTCAAAGCCTAACAATTCGAAGGCCTTACCATTTGCTGCTTGTACTTTATCTAGGGGCATTCCTACTTTTACCAACTCTTTTGCACCTTTTTCTGTTAGGGCTTCCTTGTAAATATGCACCTCTTCAAATTTGATTTTACCAAAATCCTTGCTAGTCCGTACTGTTTCTTCAGACGCGCCACTAGGATCAATATTTTCACCTCCAAATTTATGTAAATACCATTCTTTCGCCTTTTCATCATATTTATAGGTAACAATCTGCGTCCACTTATGGCCACTTCCTCCAAAATGCTCTATCGAAAAATAATTCCCCTTAATCACCATTTTCGAATACGGATCACCCATCACGCCGCCACAATGGACACATAAAACTGTCTGATTATTCTGTCGTGCTTTTTGCAGTTGTCCCTTTTCATCACGCAGTAATAATAGCAGAGGACGAGCAGCAGGATGCTCCACATCAGAAGATTCATATTCATTATTTTCTGCCAAGATCAATAACATATCTTTGCGTCCATCGGCATTTAAGTCTCCTTCTGCTACATCTAATACTGCAAAACCACTCGGAACAAAATCGTCTTCTTCTGCCTTCTCATATACCTCCCATGTTTGATCTTCATCTCCTTCACCCGTATATTTTTGATAGATAGTAGCTGTACCATTTTCTTGAGCGACATAATAATTCACCCCATAGCCTGCCCACCAACAAAAACAAGCTGCTTCCGCTTTAGCGGGGATGTCATTTTTCACAAAATCTGCTTTTTTCAATTCCTGACAAGCAGCATTTTCAGTAATCTCCTCTTCCACACCATTTGCAGTAATTTTTATAATAGATTGTGGGCTAACATCATCTCCTTTTATACTGATTTGTAAAAGTGGCTTTTCATTGGTCGCTTTTTTAGGGTTTTTAGTGTTTTCTTTCTTACTAGGTTCGCTCCCCAAATCTTTTACAGTAACTTTTGTTGCTTGCCCTTCATTATTGCTATCACTATTGGTATGATCACAACTAAAAAACAGGCTCATCAAACAGACGAATAGTAGTAGGCGAAAAGGATGTAAGTTCATGTTTCGTAATTTTTGAAATGAATAAGTTTTAATAGCTATCCATTAATGGTCATTTTATGGAATAGGGAAACCTTAGTAAAGATGAAAAAATAACTTATTTTTTGAACGCCACACAAATCTACGTGTAGTCACCACTATTGTCCTTCATCCAAATCGTTTATACCATGAAATTAGCTACTATTTTATGCGTTTTACTATCGTTTAGTCTTTTCTATTGCTTTTCTCCCAATGCCTCCCCTAGTCAAACACTTATTAATGATCCAAAAGATCAACAACTCGTTCAAAAAGTGGCTATGGCACTTCAGGAATATCATGTAGCCCCTAAAACGATGAATGATGAAGCCTCTAAAGAAATTTTTGAGCAATACCTTCATACGCTCGATCCCGAAAAGTCGCTATTTACACAGACAGATATACAAGTACTAGAAGCCTATCAATTTCAACTAGACGAAGCATGGCAAACTGCTAATTTAGATTATTTTGAGGCTAGTCATCAATTGCTTTTAAAAAACGTACAAAGAGCTGAAAAATACTGTTTTCAAGCGATTGAGCGCATTCAGCATTTTGATGAAGCAGAAGTGTTTGAAACGGATAATAAAAAAAGAGAGTATGTTAGTAACCAAGTAGCATTGGGCGAAAGATGGACAAAAATGGTAAAATTAGCATTGCTTGAAAGTCTTTGGCGAGATGATCAGTTTAACAAAACTAGTATCAGTCCTACAAATTTGAAAAAAGCTAAAAGCTTAATCAAAAAGCAATTTACAAATGAATTTTCCCAGATTAAAAA
>JAHDCM010000031.1 GCA_020629895.1 Bacteroidota bacterium | reverse complement strand
TGATTGGATGATTATTGGGTGATTGGATCAATGAATGTAATATAGTGCAACCTTTGAGCCTGTCATTTTGAAGACGATTTCCTATATCTAATTTATGAATCACTTTTACAATCTTCACGCAATCAATTCCATTTGTTAACAATAATTCGACTAATAAGTCCGTTAGTTTCTGGAATGTTTTTTGACTCAAGGCCTTTTGTATGCTTGAGTAGCTCCCTCCCTTATTTTCCTAAAAAAGATTTTGGTAAATTTGCCAAAATTTTTTCGATATATCCAGACGAACGTCTTATGAAAACAAAATGTCTATTACTATTTTTAATAGTTAGTTGTTGTTTGGTAAAAAAAGGTTGGACACAAGATCCAGAATTTAGCCAATTTTATACAGCTCCCTATCATTTGAACCCATCTATGATTGGTTTTACGAGTGAACCTCGTGTTACGGTAAACTATCGTCATCAATATCCTTCTTTTAATAACGCATGGTTAACGATGGGACTTGCTTATGACCAACACTTTGATAACTTAAACAGTAGTTTTGGGCTTTCTGTTTTGGCAGATCGCAATGGTGGTGGTATCTACAATACGTATTTGGTATCGGGTTTATACGCCTACCAGTTACAGTTGAATGATGCCTTGTTGCTAAAAGCGGGGGCGCAGGTTAGTTATATGCAGAAAAATTTGAGCTGGGATAAGGTGATACTACCCGATATGATAGATGATGCTACTGGTGCAATATTGCCGGGTAGTTTTACGGGTTTAGAAGAAACGAACAATATTCATCGAGTAGATTTTGGGCTTGGTTTGGTTGCCTATACCAAACAATTATACGTAGGTACCTCTTTTAAGCATATTACGCGTCCCAATATCAGTTTTTCAACTATAGAAGACCCTGAAAACAGCTTACATGTGCGTAGTGCTTTTCATTTGGGTTATGTTTTTTATTTGTCTAAGCCACGTAGAGGTTATAAACGGTTTTATATAAGCCCTAATGTGATGTATGTCAATCAGGGACCGCTCAATCAAATTAATGCAGGAGCTTATTTAGGTAAGGGGCCTTTGTTTGGAGGTGTATGGGCAAGGCACACATTTAATAACATGGATGCACTTATTTTTATGGCAGGTGTAAAAGCGGGTGTTTTCCGTTTTGGTTATAGTTATGATTGGCGACTTGGTAATTTGGGTGTAAATGCAAGCGCGCATGAGGTATCTATGACCTTTGATTTTGGAGAAACCTACTGGGCTAAGAAGCGCAAAAAAGTAAATATGGATAGTAAGTGTCCCGAAATTTTTGAGTAGGTTGCATCGGTTTTGAAAAAAACTCACTTATTTATACTAATTTTGTGTGGCTCTCGTTATTTTCCTGTACTAGAGATTCTCTTCATTTGAGCATTTGAGATTAGAAGGTAAGAGTCTCTCTTCAATCTTTCCCGCACAATCATTTGATTTTTATTTTTAATAATTAGCATAAAGACAGTAGACTAATGAAAAATTTAGCAAAGTTAACGCTATTATTGTTCTTGCTGGCTGGTCTTGCCGGACTGACTTCTTGTAATAAAGAATCGTCTTCTGCAACTGGATGGAACTACAACGACAAAGATTGGGGTGGTTTTACTGTGGCAAAGGAAAAAGAGCAAAAAACGGGTCCTGGATTAGTTTTAATTCCTGGGGGTACCTTTGTAATGGGGAATGTAGATGAAGATGTTCTTTTTGAGTATCACAACATTCCACGTCGAGTAACGGTTTCTTCTTTTTATATGGATGAAACAGAAGTTACCAATGTACACTACCGCGAATATTTATACTGGATGGGACGTATTTTTGGCGAAACATATCCAGAGTTGGTATATAAAGCCCTTCCAGATACTTTAGTTTGGTTGGAAGAGTTAGCTTATAATGAGCCTTATGTGAAATATTATTTCCGCCATCCTGCTTATAATGACTATCCAGTGGTAGGAGTGACCTGGCAACAAGCAAATGAGTATTGTCGCTGGCGTTCGGATCGTGTAAACGAAATGATGTTAATGAAAGAAGGTATCTTAGATCAAGATCCTAACCAATATGGAGCCGAACATTTTAATACTGAATCTTTCTTATTAGGACAGTATCAAGGGGTTGTGAAAAAAGGAGTTAAGAATCTTGATCCTAATAGTGAAGAAGAAACACGTAATGTGCGTTTTGATGATGGTATTTTATTACCTGACTATCGTCTTCCAACAGAAGCTGAATGGGAATATTCTGCTTTAGCAATTATTAGTGAATCAGAAGATGAAGAGCGATTTATGAATCGTAAAATTTATCCGTGGGAAGGGTCTAATATGCGTCAACAACGTCATGGTAAAGGACATGGAGACATGTTGGCCAATTATAAACGTGGACGTGGTGATTATATGGGTATTGCTGGTAAATTGAATGACCAAGCAGAGATTACAGCTCCCGTAGGTACTTTCCAGCCAAATGATTTTGGTTTGTATAATATGGCGGGTAATGTAAGTGAATGGGTTTTGGATGTTTATCGCCCAATGACAACGATGGATGCAGAAGACTTTAACCCTTATCGTGGTAACGTATTTAAAGTACGTGAAACAGATGCTTCTGGTGGGGTTGCTCCTAAAGATAGTTTAGGTCGTATTAAGTACCGCGAGTTATCATCTGACGAAATTGGTAATCGTTGGAATATTCGTAAATCGGATGTGAGAAGTTATCGCGATGGTGATGAAGAATCAGGTGTGGTATATCGTTCGGATTCTACTACGCTTATCAGTGATAAATCGAGAGTGATCAAGGGTGGTTCTTGGCAAGACCCTCCTTATTACTTATCTCCTGGTACACGTCGTTATATGGATGAAGATCAAGGTTCTTCTACGGTTGGTTTCCGTTGTGCAATGATTCGTGTAGGTAGCCCAGATGGTAAAAAAGCCAAAGCTCCTAAGAAAAATAAAGCAACGAAAGCTGCAAAACGATCAAAGAAATTCTAAACTGAATTGATAATAAACAAAAAATCCCCACTCAAATTAATGAGTGGGGATTTTTTTATTTAGACTGTATCGCTTGGCGCAATATTGAGCGACCACTTCACTAAGCATTTTTTTACTGACGTAAATTTTTATTCTCTCTGTAAAGCGGTTTGCGGTTAGCCTTTCTCCTTCTACTGTCCTGGCTGTTGTGGACGTAACTGTAATACTTGATTATAAAAATTAACTCCCTGTTCGTTATAAGGGATTTGATATTTCTTGCCGTCTAAATCAAAGACGACTCGATTACAATTAGAAAGCTGTGGTAAATTAAATTCCATCCCGAATACAATGTCCCCTTCATCATTTTTAAAGGTAATACTTCCATCATGATTACCACCCTTACAATTTGTCAAATCGGCAGGTACATCCATTAGGTAACCATAAAAACGTTTGGCTTCTGTTTCGGAAGGCGATTCAAAGGTCATCCCCATATTGTAAAGTAAGTATTCGACTTTACTAGCTTTAGAAAGCACTTGTGCTAGTTGAGGGCGTGGTGATACAAAAGCCTCTTTAGTCTCTTTTTTTTCGACTTTTGCTTTTGCCTCTGTATCTGCTTTTGGCTTATCGCCTTTATCTGCCTTTTTACTACCTGTATCACAAGCAAATAAACTGCTGCAAATCAAACCCACTAATAATAGTTTTTTCATAGTACTACGTGTATATAGATTAAGTGATATATTTTTTTATGCTGTTATTCCACATGTTTCACAAACCCCTTTTATCAATAAAGAAGCCTTCATTGCCACAAAGCCTTCTGGCAAAGTAATAGTAGGAATCCCGACCTCTTCAATACAAGTTAATTTATGACATTCGACACATTTAAAATGCACGTGATTATCTTGGTGGGCATGTTCATCACAATCATCCGAACAAAGCGCGTATTTAGCTCCTCCTACATCGTCTGGTACTTGATGTACAATTCCTTTTTCTAAAAACGTATTTAAAGTACGGTAAATGGTTACACGATCAAAATCTTCCAATTCTTGTTCCAACTCCGCATGTCCAATTGCATGTCTTTGTGTCAAAAAGAAAGTAATAACCTGTTTTCTACAAGCTGTTACTCGTAGCTGATGGTGCTTTAATATATGTGCAACACGCTCTTGCATAATTGATGGTTACGTAAAGATAAGGTAATATCCCCTATCCAAAATTATAAATTTTAGCTTTCTCCTTTACAAAATACTTGAGAAATATTATATTTGCAACAGAATTGTAAATGCAACAAACTTACAAAACAAAAAAATTATTTTGAAAAATACTCAGTCATCCTCTTCCAAGCTTCATTCGATCGGTTTTTGGCTTTCAGCTCTTTGCGCTGTACACTGTTTATTATTACCTGTTGTACTAGTTGCTGCCTCTTTTGTTAGTATTCCTTTCATTGCCCATCCATTTTTTGAAGTTTTCCTACTACCTATTGCTTTCATTATTGGTGGCTACACCCTCTATAATGATTTCTTACATCATCAAAAATACCTGCCAACCACTTTATATGTTAGCAGTATTGTTGTGATACTACTCGCCTTTATAATACACAATCACCCTCTTATTGGTTTAGGAACAAGCCTAATGGCAATTGCCCAATTTATTAATTGGCGATTACATAAGAAATATTGTCCTGGTAAACATCATCATCATTAATGTCATTCATTGATTTCTACTTAATATTCATTGAAAAGATTTTTATAACTATACCGCTCCTCTAATATTACGCGTTAGAATTTTATTATTTGGGCATGCCCCCCCTATTGTTTTGTTTCTAAAGAAACAAAACAATAGGGGGGGCGGGCTATTCGCTTGTAGTTGTCTTGTAGAAAAGAAGTTCGGCTATTGCTTCAGTGTGTCTTCACTCCATCGTTCAGCCACCCTTCACCAAGCCTCACAATCTTTCTACTTCGTCAAGCTACCGCTACTATCCCTCATGCAAAAAACAACTGAATGAGCATTTTAGTAATGGTCAAATACTAAAACGCGTTCATCTCTCAGTTCTTTTGCAAATTTTCTACTTACCCATTCACTTATTCACCCATTGACACTAATATCTTTTCAATGAAACAATTCTTATTACTCGCGTTTTTACTAATCTTCTCCCTTCAAACACAAGCACAAAAATTAGTGGATCCCACAACGGTCACTATCGCTCGCGACGAATATGGGGTACCACATATTTTTGCTCCTACCGATGCAGGTGTGGCGTATGGGCTGGCTTGGGCCAATGCCGAAGATGCATTTGATCGAATGCAAGAACTATTACTAATCTCTAAAGGATTAATGGGCAAACATAGTGGCAAAGAAGGTGCTGCCGGTGATTTTTTCGCACATGCTATTGGTGCTAGAGAGTTGGTAGATCGTTTGTATGATACCGATGAGTTGAGTCCAGCTTACAAAAAGTATTTAACGGGTTATTGTGAAGGCATTAACGCGTATGCTGCCAAATACCCCAAGGAAGTATTAGTAAAAAAAGCCTTTCCTATCTCTCCTAAAGATGTTGTTACTGCTTATACCGTCGCGTTCGCTGCTTTAAGCGGTGTTGCAGGTGCAGTCGGTGAGGCAGTAGAAGGGGAGTTTAACCAAAAAAAATTCGGCTTAGGATCTAATGCCTTCGCGCTTGGTAGTACCATGACTACTGACGGTAATACTTATCTCTGTACCAACCCTCACTTTTTAATTGAAGGGGCTTTTTCTTTTTACGAAGCGCATCTTTGTAGTGAAGAAGGTCTCAACATTACAGGTGCTATTTTTCAAGGAGGCACCTCCATCTTTATGGGTAATAATAAACATCTTGGCTGGGGGCATACTTATAATCATTTTGATGGAGTAGATGTTTTTGAATTAAAAATGCATCCTAAAAAGAAAAATTGGTATGAACTAGATGGTGAGTGGAAAAAATTAGAGAAACGCAAAGTGTGGTTAAAAGTAAAGTTGGGTAAATTACTTACCCTTCCCATTCCGCAAACAACTTATTGGAGTGAATTTGGCCCTACTATTAAATCCAAAAATGGGAAGTATTACGGCATTCGCAGTCATGCTTATCAACGTATCGGTGCAGGACAGCAATTTTTTGAAATGAATAAGTCCACTAATTTTACAGAATTTAAATCGGCACTTGATAAGCAACGTATTGCTATGTTTAACTTAGTTTATGCCGATAAAGACGATAACCTATATTATCTCACAAACGGTTTTATTCCTATAAAAGACTCCACTGTTAATTGGACAGAAGTACAAGCAGGTGATAGCTCTGAAAAACTTTGGACAAAAATTTACCCAATTGATAGCTTACCCCAAGTATTCAACCCTGATTGTGATTATATTTTCAATACGAATAATACGCCTTTCAATGCTACTTGTGCCGAAGAAAACGATAATCCACAAAGGCTCCCACAATATGTGGATATCCGTCCTGGTGATAATAACCGTGCCGAACGATTCCAAGAATTGATTTCCACCAAAGAACAATTTAGCTATGATGATTTCAAAAACATAAAATATGATTCCAAATTTCCTGCAAGTAGCCATTTTTTGGAAACAATGGAGGTGATGCGACAAATAAATCCCACCAAATATCCTGCTATTAGCGATGCTATTCAATTATTACAAGGATGGAAAGGGGATATTCACCTTGAAAGTACTTCTGCTACCATATTGGCTCTTACAATAGATAATATTTTTAGAGAACGTAAATATGGTGATGAAGTATTTGTTACTGGTGTGGATGTGGATGAAAAATTGCTAGTGAGTTCCATTCGAAAAGCTAAAGAATACCTATTCAAACATCACAATCAACTAGAAGTACCACTTAAAAAGCTACAACGTTTTGTACGAAATGGAAAAGATTACCCGGTAGATGGTTTCTCCGATGTCTTAATGGCTAATTACGCAGCTCCTTATAAAGATGGTAAATATCGTATCATTTTTGGAGATACTTATATTCATTTTGCCAGCTTCAACTCAGAAGGTGTTGAAAAAATTGAAACATTACTACCTTTTGGTACGCACCGAAATGTCGAAAAATATACAGATCAATTACCCATGTACAATGCTAGACAAACCAAAACAATGAGCTTAGACAAAGAAACGGTTCTAAAAACTGCTATTAAGGTCTATCATCCACAATAATATCCACTTATCCACATTTCACTAGAGGTGTTATAGGTTTATCCACATAAAAAAACTAGCTGAAAGCCTTATAAATCAACAGATCCACATACTTATCCACTTATCCACATTTTGTCACTTATCCACTTCTGTGGATAGAATTGTGGATAAGTGTTTTTTTTGAATATTCCTGTAAGTCGTTCTCAACAAGTGACACAGGTCTCCAATGTTGAGGTAACTTAAATTTTCCGCTTGTATTGATTTCGAAAAAAGGCATATTCGTTTTTTGAGAAATGAAAAAATTGAAATGGATAATTTGACTTGCTGACCTCACAAAGTTCTGAAACGAAATCCAAAATGCCAAACCTCAAAAATTTCAGATTTTGTTTTTATAGATTATTATACTAATTATAGTATTTAATAGATTTAAAGAAATATAATACTATTAATAAGTAGTGTGGATTTGGGGATATTTTTTTATTAACTTCCTTGGATATTTCATTATCCAGATTTTCCTTGCCTTTATCCACAAGTTATCAACGATTCAATTGTTTGATAATAAGCTATTTATATTGTTATCCACATTTGGGGTAAACATTATCCACTGGATAACTATTTTCATAAAGTACTAAATTTAAGGTGTATTAACTGTGGATAAACCACTAGTCGCCTGTGCATAACTATATGGATTTCCACATCACTTATGCACATACACACTTTTCCACAAAATAAATACTTTATCCACATACTTATACACGGCTTATTAACAAGTTTTACAGATTTAGTGTGGAAAACTAGAAGTGATTATTGGCTGTAAAATAGAGTTTTAAATATTGTGAAAAATAAGATTGTTAATAACTTTTTCTTAAAAAGATTTTAGACCGAAATTAAATAGCCCAATTTCCTTAATTTTATCACCCAATCACCCAATCACCCAATCATCTCCATGAGTACAACCCTATTTAAAAAATTAGCCGGACATACAGCTATCTATGGACTAAGTACCGTAGTAGGTAGGTTGTTAAACTATTTATTAACACCCTATCTTACACGCCGTTTTGCTACTTCCGAATATGGAGTTGTAACAGACTTGTACAGTTTTGTAGGATTTATGATGGTTATCTTTACTTATGGTATGGAAACCGCCTTTTTTCGTTACATCAAAGATGCTGACGATCCATATCGGGTATATAGCACCGCTATGATTTCTATTGGTGGAACAACATTAGTACTGGCTACCTTACTCATCTTGTTTTTACAACCGTTAGGAAATTTACTGTTATATCCCGATCAATTATCTCTAATACTCTGTGTCATTTTTATTTTAGCTTTCGACGCATTAGTAGCGATTCCCTTTGCTTATCTACGATATACCGAGCGACCAGTTAAATTTAGCATAATCCGCATTATCAATATCAGCATCTTTGTTGGCTTGATCTTATTTTTCTTAAAACTATGCCCCGAATTAGCTGAACAAGGACATACATGGGTACACCGTATTTATGATCCTAGCTTTGGAGTAGGTTATGTTTTTATTGCCAACTTAATCGCAAGTATCTGTACTTTTCTATTACTATTGCCCGAAATTCTAAGAGTTCGCTGGCAATTTGATCCACAATTGTGGAAAACTATGTTGATATATTCCTTACCATTAGTAATAGTAGGCTTTTCGGGAAGTATCAATGAACTGCTTGACCGCTTTATATTAAAGTATTTACTGCCCGATAGCTTTGAAGAAAACATGGCACAAGTGGGTATTTACGGAGCAGTCTATAAGTTGAGTATTTTGATGAGCTTGTTTACGCAGGCTTTTCGAATGGGAGCCGAACCTTTCTTTTTTCAACAGTCCAATAATAAAGAAGCCAAAGACATCTACGCCCTTTCGATGAAGTACTTTATTATAGTAGGCTGTTTCATCTTCATGGGAGTTGTTTTATTTATCGACCTCTTTCAATACTTCATTGGACAGGATTTTAGAGTAGGATTGAAAGTCGTACCTGTATTATTACTCGCCAATTTATTTTTAGGAATCTATTATAATCTATCTATCTGGTACAAACTCACCAATAAAACCCTCATTGGAGCAGGTATCGCCCTAATAGGTGCCTTGATTACCGTTATTCTTAATATACTACTCATTCCCAGTTTCAGTTATGTAGGCTCTGCATGGACAACACTAATTTGTTATACTATAATGGTAGCCATTTCATATCAGTTATGTCAACGCTTCTTTCCGATACCTTATAATATACGTCGAATTTGTACTTATATAGGAATAGCAATAGGAGTGGTATTAATAGAGATAGGCATTATTTCTACTTTAAATCCCTTACTTGCATTTCCTATTCGAATAGGCTGTTTATTGGGCTTTGCAGGCTTAGTCATACAGTTAGAAAATATTCCCTGGCGAACAGGATTACAATTCTTGAAAAGAAAAGGTTAGTAATCCCGACAAATTGAACATATTCTATGTATGAATGTTAATAAGTTCAATTATTTATACTAATTTTCTGCCTGTAATTTTATCGAAATAAGCCGAAACCATTTTTATGAAAATTGCAATTGTCTGTTACCCCACCTATGGAGGTAGTGGAGTCGTAGCAACCGAATTAGGCAAAGCACTTGCAAAAAAAGGACATCAAATCCATTTCATTGCATATAAACAACCCGCACGCCTCTCATACTTCGAAGAAAATGTCGTTTTTCATGAGGTCAGTTTTTCCAATTATCCTTTATTTGCCTTTCCTCCTTATGAAACAGCACTAGCAGGTAAACTAGTAGATGTCGTGAAGTATGAAAATATCGACATTTTACATGTACATTATGCTATCCCACACGCTTCAGCGGCATTTCTTGCCAAAGAAATTCTCAAAACACATAACATTGATATACCCGTAGTGACAACCCTACACGGTACCGACATCACACTCGTAGGCAAAGATGTTACCTTTGCACCAGTCGTCACCTTTTCTATTCAAAAATCAGATGGGGTAACAGCCGTATCGCAAAGTTTGAAGGAAGAAACTTACGAACACTTTGGAGTTTGCAACCATATCGAAGTTATCCCCAACTTTATCGACTTATCCACATTTCAACGTGCCAATAAAGACCATTTCAAAAAAGCCATCGCTCCCAATGGCGAAAAAATACTTATGCACACTTCCAATTTTAGAAAAGTAAAACGAATTGAGGATGTCATTAGAATTTTCCATAAAGTACAAGAAAAAATAGACGCTAAATTACTCCTTATCGGAGACGGCCCAGAACGAAAAGCTGCCGAGCATCAATGTCGCGAACTAGGAATTAGTCATGATGTACGTTTCTTAGGAAAACAAGATGCGATAGGGGAGTTACTAGCTGTTGCCGACATCTTTTTGATGCCCTCTGAAGCCGAAAGTTTCGGATTAGCAGCCCTTGAAGCAATGGCATGTGAAGTCCCTGTCATTTCTTCCAATGCAGGTGGTATTCCCGAAATCAATATACATGGAAAAACAGGATTTTTAAGCGATATAGGCAATGTACAAGAAATGGCAGATAATGCCGTTTATATTTTAAGTAATCCTGAGCGTTGTCAACAATTCCGTCAAGCAGCCCTCGAACAAGCCAAACGATTTAATATTGATAATATCTTGCCACTATATGAAGATTATTATCGTCTTACCATCAAAAAGGTGCAAGAAACTTGTGCTACTTCCTAATTCATAACTATTTATGCCGCAATTACTCCCATTTTTAAAAGCTGGACGGCTCGAAGTAGGCTGTGATGAAGCTGGTAGAGGGTGTTTGGCAGGTCCTGTATTTGCGGCAGCCGTTATATTACCGCCCAATTTTAAGCACCAATTACTCAACGATTCCAAGCAAATCAAAGAAAAACAACGGTACGAACTACGAACTTATATTGAGCAAGAAGCAATCGCCTGGGCAGTAGGGGAGGTAAGCCACCAAGAAATTGACGAGATTAATATCCTCAATGCCTCTTTTTTAGCCATGCATCGCGCAATTCAACAATTATCAATTACTCCCGATTTTATCTTAGTCGATGGAAACCGATTCAAACCTTATCCACATATCCCACACAACTGTATTATCAAAGGCGATGGAAAATTTCAAAGTATAGCGGCAGCCTCCATCCTCGCCAAAACCTATCGAGATGATTATATGATTCAACTTGATCAGGAATATCCCGTTTATGGATGGAAACAAAACAAAGGCTATCCTACCAAAGCACATCGAGCGGCTATTCTCACAGATGGTGCTTGTCCTTATCATCGACAAAGTTTTCGATTATTGCCCCTCAAAAAAGAAGAGAAAATTACAAAGTAAGCAAGTCAATCGTTATTTTTAATACCCAGCAAACAACCCATTCAATTTTCATCTGGGCGTGTCCTTTCGTAGGGATTGAAGAGCTGGAGGATCATGGTAATACCTAGTACAGCCATTCCTCAATCCTCCAGCTCTTCAATCCCTACTTCAGGTCGGGCTATCCGTTTGTAGTTGTCTCATAGCTACTGGTTCCGCATAGTCCTAGCGGTGTCTTCCGCTGTCAGCCCCGCTAGTCCTTGCTTCACAAAGTAGCCATTTCGCCAAGCTACCACTACTATCCCTCACGCTCCAAACCATAGCTTATGAAAAAAATAAACTTCTTTATATTTCTTTGCTTTCTAATAATAAGTATCAGTACAAAAAAAGTAGATGCGCAACTCAGCAGTGGAGGGCAGCCATATAGTTTGGGTAATCAACAACGATTAAGAACAACCATTCCCATTAAAAGAACACCTGCGATTGATATTGTGGCACTTAAAAAGGAAGATGCAATGCTTTACAATGGAAAAGAACAACCTTACCGTTTTGGTGCTGAGATACCTGTCGATTGGAGCCTTAAAAATGCAGGGGAATGGGTACAATTAGATAATGGAGATCGTATTTGGCGATTAGAAATACAGGCGAAAGGGGCAGTGGCCATGAATTTGGTGTATGACGATTTTTATTTACCCAAAGGAGCCAAGTTATATCTGTATAATAAAGATCGTTCACAAATATTGGGCGCATTTACTGAAGCCAATAATAAAAGTTATCAGCGATTTGCAACGAGCTTTATTTTTGATGAAACCACGATTTTAGAATATTACGAACCGCAAGAGGTTCTAGCACAAGGACGCATCGAAATTGGAACAGTGATACATGCTTATAAACCACCATTTTTAGATTATGGTGATTCGGGAGCTTGCAATGTAAATGTAAATTGCCCTGAGTGGGAACGGTGGAGTGATCAAAAACGATCGGTAGCAATGATTATTTCCAATGGTCGCCGACATTGTACAGGGGCGATGATTAATACTACTACGCAAGCTTGTAATCCGTTTATGTTGACTGCTAATCACTGTTTTGGAAATCCTGAACGTGATTTAGAAACTGCAATGTTTTTCTTTAATTATGAAAGTACTACGTGTGAAAATGAAGATGGACCAACTCATCAAGTTGTAGTAGGAGCCAATTTACTTGCCAGTAATGAACCATCCGATTTTTTATTGATTGAACTAAGTGTATCTCCGCCTCCTGATTATAATGTATATTATGCGGGGTGGTCTATAGATGTTAATGCGGTTACAGATACTACTTTTTGTATGCATCATCCACAAGGAGACATCAAAAAAATATCAGTAAATACCCAAAATAACTTAACTTCTAATGCTGGCCCTACGAGTTTTAATGATACACATTGGAGAGTTTCTGAATGGGAAACAGGTACCACTGAGCGAATTTCTTCTGGTTGTCCATTATTTAACAAACGAGGGCAGATTATTGGGCAATTACATGGAGGCGAAGCTAGTTGTAACAATCAGGATTATGACGTATTTGGTAAATTGGCTTATTCTTGGAATAACCAAGATGCATCTGTTGGTCAACGTATTCGCAATTTTTTAGATCCTATTAATTCTGGTATTTTACATATAGAAGGTCGAGATTGTCAAGAAAAGTTAGTTCAAGTTAATAATGATATGGCACTTGCAGGTATTAGAAATACTTCGAGTGTTGTTTGTGGCGCGTCTACTATTCAACCGACTGTTGAATTATTGAATGTAGGGGATAGTACAATCAATGAATTTACTTTAAATTATCGTTTAAATGATGGGGCAATACAACGTATTGCGGTCGAAGAAACCTTAGCTACTTGGCAATATACGCATATAGAAATAGCTCCTTTTGCCATTGAACTAGGAGAAAATGAAATTGAAGTGAGCATTGAGTCTGTGAATGGTTTAGCATTTGACGAAGTGTCAACAAATGATACGATAAGAATAATATTTCAAGTATTAGATATAGAGCCAGTTGAATTGCAATTACTGACCGATCGTTATGCCTATGAAACATCCATAGAGATTGTTAGTGCAGCAGGAGAAAGAATAATAGAAGAAGGAGGATTTAAGAATAATGATACATTGAATATCGCATATTGCTTAGAACCAGGCTGTTATACCTTTTTTATTACCGATAATGGAAATGATGGTATTTGTTGTGTATTTGGAGAAGGTGGATATACGCTAAATATTGGAGGGCAAGAAATTTCAGGAGGAGAGTTTTCTAATATAGATTCTGCCTTTTTTTGTGTACAGGCCGATTATACAACTGCCTTTTCTCCTGCTATAAGTGCTGATAAAAAAAGTACCTGCATAGGCGATGTCGTTACATTGACCAACACTACTGAAATTGCTTCTTTTGTAATTAGGTGGGAGCTTATGAATGGAGTAGGAGAATGGCTTGATAGAAATGGCGAAACGGCACAAATGGTATTTGATGAACTCGGAACTTACGATATTCAGATGACAGTGACGAATGGTATTGATACATTGACAACAATGCAAAGGATAGAAATAATAGATGGTTTTGAAGTGGATATTGAAATCGAACATGTTTCGGATACTACCAATGCAAATGGGCAGGTAGCATTAGTACCATTGGGTGGAACTGCCCCTTATACGTATATATGGGGACATTCGACCGATACAATTGGTATTTTGTCTGATTTAGCAGCAGGTGTATATGATGTGACGATTACTGATGCCAATGGTTGTGAAGCTGATACTAGCTTTTCACTGATTTATACCTCGTTGGATAATACCTCAGCTATTGAACAAATGGAAGTGGCGTCAGTCGCATCTAATTTCGGATGGCGCATTTATTATCCTATATCTACATCCTTAGATGAGGCCTGGGTAGACATTATTCAATTGAATGGACAAAAAATACGCTCCATTAGACTATATGAAGGAGAAAATACGTTTAGAAATTTGAACCTGCTATCTGGGATTTACCTGTATCAAATTCGACAGAGACAGACTATCTTACTGAGTGATAGGTTTTTGTATGTAAGAGATTAAACATCAATGTGGCAGAAAGATCGAAGGAGAGGATGTGCAATCGTCCATCGTTTAATTGGGCGACCACAAGGGATCGCCCCTACACGTGAGGGATAGTAGTGGTAGCTTGATGAAATAGCTGCTTTGTGAAGCAAGGACTAGCAGGGCTGACAGCGGAAGACACTGCTAGGACTATGCTGAACGAGCAGCTATGAAGCAACTACAAGCG
>JAHDCM010000030.1:7989-14699 GCA_020629895.1 Bacteroidota bacterium | reverse complement strand
GTCGTATCGTTAATCGTTTCAACACCTCCTCCCGTTCCGCTGGTGTATTCACATTTCGCAGTACACTTGCATCCTTCAACTCCACTAATGCAATATCACTATTAATTAGCACCTTTCTAGGGCAAGAATAGCCTTGTGTCAAGTACTGCAAAAGAAGCAGATAACTACGCGGTTCCCAAATCGTAATTAACGGTTCAGGAAAATCAGTAGCAGGATTATAAAAAGCCGTTGCCACCTTCGAAGGATGGCGTTTTTGTACGAGTAGATCAATTGTTGTTTGGTCAAGTAGAGGAAGATCGCAGGCAAGTACTAGCCATGCGTGATTAGGTTGTTGGCGAAAAGCCGATAAAATAGCTCCAAAAGGCCCAAGCCCAATAAAGGTATCAACAATATGTGCTTGTTGAATAGTCGCTGCTTGATCTGCACGACAAGAAAGAAAGGTCTGGTGGCAATGACCTTGTAAAAGATCTGCCATTAACTCGCGCTGCGGTTTCCCATGATAATTGAGCAGACCTTTATCTTGTCCCATCCGTTCACTCTTTCCACCCGCTAATATCAAACCCGAAATAGGGGGAATGGCTGCCTGTAATTCCTGTTGAAAAAAGGCACTAATTCCCGTCTCATCTTGGCTATTCAGTTGAGGGATTTGCTGCCAATGAGGGAGGTGAGCTTGCAAAAAATCAGGGATAGAAGATTGCCCTTCTTCCATTATAAACAAGGTTACATCAGTCAAACGATCTAGTTTCCGCCCTAGTGATTCAAATTTACGTGGATCAATAACGACTACTTGTCGTTTGGCTTTAAAATGATTCCCATTCACTAAGACTCCGTCTACGAGATTGAAAATAGGCCGTCGTTGAAATACATTGAAATCACTGGTAAAGGTGAGTTGGTGGTGAGTGATTTTGTCGGTATAAGCCCAGTGTGTAGGAGGTGCTTGTAAAACGTCTGGATCAGCGTTTTTAGGAGGATGATCAGCATCTACATAAGCTAATTGAAAGTCGTTTTGTAATTGTTCCAAAACAGTATTGGCAATGCGCTGAATATTCCCACATGGCGTTCCAAGAATGGCCCATTCTTGGCGAGCAAATTCCCCCAAATTAGGACGACTGAGTTTGGTATGTTTAGGCATAATGATTAATGATTTTTACGTAAAAAATCCTTCTTCCCGCCCCGTTTTTCCATCAATTTAATCTCTTGAATGACAATGTCATGTGATAAGGCTTTACACATATCATAAATGGTAAGAGCTGCTATACTTGCACCTGTCAAGGCCTCCATTTCAATGCCTGTTTTAGCAAAGACACTTGCTGTACAGTCAATAATGAGCTGTTGATTTTCCTGATTTACTTGAATATCAATCTGGCAATTATCCATACCAATAGGATGGCAAAGTGGAATCAAATCTCCCGTTTTTTTGGCGGCCATAACCCCCGCTATAATTGCCGTTTGAAATACAGGACCTTTCTTAGTGTGTAAGTCTTCATTGGTGAGAAGATCAAGAATATCAATATTGAGTTGTACAATAGCTCTTGCTCTTGCCATGCGTTGAGTTGGTTTTTTATGCCCTACATTGACCATCGAAGGGGTACCAGCATCATTGATATGCGTTAATTTCATGAATATTGATTTGCAGTTGAATGGGAGACGATTATCGTTCTATTATCTAAATAAATAAAGTGGATAGATACCACCTTTTTCAAAGGTATTGCTTCCTTGTGGCAATTCCAAAAAGCCATCTACCTGTGCGAGGTTGGCTAGGTCGCCAGAGCCATTGCCTGGTACAGGATACGCATATAATTGTGCGTTTTTTAATTCGGTTTTTACTGCCAAGAAATAGGTCAGATTGGGTTTGAAATGTACTGTGTCGCCAAGCATCGCTGTTTGTTGGAGAGGAGCTAATTGAAAGTGTTGATGTAACCAGGGACGAAAATAACGACAAGCACACGCAAAAGTGGAAACAGGATTGCCCGGAAAGGCGAAAATGAGGGTGTTATTAGGGGCTTTCCCAAACCAAAAAGGTTTGCCAGGGCGTTGTTGTACCCGATGAAAGAGTTTTTGAACACCTAGTTGATGCAGTACTTCAGGTATATAATCATATTTGCCCTTTGAAACACCACCACTAATCAGTAAAATAGCATATTGCTGGATGATGTCTTGTAATTTCGTTTTTAAGGTAGGTGCATCATCAAGGAGGTGGGTGATACTTGAAGAAACGCCCCAATTTTTTAAGGCTGCTTGAAGTGTATGGACGTTTGATTGGCGAATTTGATGCGCTTTAGGTGTTTCACTCACCTTAACCAACTCATCACCCGTAGAAATGATCATTACATGGGGAGGTTTCAGCACTTTTAAATGTGTTTTTCCAATGGTGGCGGCAATGCCTATTTCAGCAGGACTAATACGCGTGTATTGTGGAACAAGTAGACTGTTTTGTGAGGTATCGGAACCTTTGCGGTGTATATTCTGCCCTTGCTTTAATTGGGCGACTTGAATGGTAGCAGTTTGGTCGGTTATTGTTACATCTTCGTAGCGAATAACGGTGTCTGTGTTTTGGGGTAACATGGAACCTGTCATCACTTCGATGCAGTTGGTAGCTACTTTCAATTGTTGTTGAGGACTTCCTGCCGGGTTAATTCCTTCGATGGGAAACGTGCGGGTACCTGCTTCAAAAACAGCATATTGTATTGCAATGCCATCCATTGTAACGCGGTCAAAAGGAGGTAGGGCGCGATCTGCGTAGAGGTTTTCTGCTAAAATGTGTCCGACTGTTTCTTGAAGAGGGATACGAATGACTTGACTTGGAAGGGCTTGGTCTAAAATAGTTTGAAAGGCAGTCTGTACAGGTATCATATATGATGATTGGGTGATGGGATGATTGGGTGATTGGGTGATGGGATGATTGGGTGAGTACAAAAGGGGTGTTACTTTTAATTCAGCCGCCAATCGTTGCCATACTTTCCGAAACTGGTAAGCCTCCTTTTCGTTGTTGTTCTGCTTCAAAGCCATCTTTGGGTTTGTAAGCTAAAGCCTCTAGGATAGTAGCTTCCAATGCTTGATCAGAAGCTTCTTGACGCATAAATTGACGAAGATTAAACACCCCATCATCATACAAACAGGTTTTTAGCATTCCTTGTGGGGTGACTCGAATACGGTTACAAGTGCCACAAAAGCTACGGCTAAAAGCAGCAATGACTCCTACGGTACCTAAATGTTCAGGAATAGCATAATTAAAGGAAGTAGAGTAGGGAGCATCTTTAATTTTATGAATAGTAGGATAAGCAGTTCGAATATGCTCCATAATCTGCCATTGATCCCACTTAATTCCCGTCTCTTTACCTGTTCCATTAAAGGGCATTTCTTCAATAAAGCGGACACTTACAGGATGATCTTTGGTTAAGGCCACCATCGGTAAAATATCGTCAATATTACGCCCTTCCATTACCACTGCATTCAGTTTAGTAGTGATGCCTGCTTCTAATAATAAATGAAAGGTTTCCATCACTGCTTCAAACGAATCTCGACGGGTAATCTCCAAAAAACGCTGTCGATCCAAACTATCCAAGCTCAAATTGACCGACTTGATGCCCAAGCGTTTCAAGTCGGGGATATGGGGAGCAGTTAAGGTGCCATTGGTAGTTAAATGTATCTGCTCAATACCTTCAATAGCACAAAGACGCGCTAAAAAAGGCATAAAATCTTTTCGTAAAAAAGGCTCGCCGCCTGTTAGGCGTAACTTAGAGATACCCATTTTAGCGACTACTTTTACCAAGCGTTCCATTTCTTCATAAGTCAATAAATCAGCTCGTGGTACATAATTAATTCCTTCTTCCGGCATGCAATAAAAGCATCGCAAGTTGCAACGATCTGTCACTGCCAATCGAAGGTAATTAATTACTCGACCATGTTGGTCATACAATATGTTAGGAGTTGTTGACAAATAAATAAAGTTTATCAAAAATACTACAATGATTTCAAACCACCTCAAATTATACTAAGAATAAATATCCATACAACCTTTGTCTCGTATTTATTCCCCTTATATAAAATAAATAAACGATTCGGAAGATATTGGCATGTAATCTTAAAAATAAAACCCATGCAAAAGTCCATTAAAATCCTATTTCCTTTGTTGTGTCTAGCTTTCTTTTTTCTACAATGTGGCGAAGAAGAACCAGTTGAGCCAACCCTTGTAGGACAGGATTATGAAATGATGTATTATAGCAAACGAAATAATGATATTAATATTTACAAGCTCACCAAAGAAGGGGTTGAGGTACCTGTTATTGAAGATGAGCAACATCAAGACTGGTGGCCCCGCGTGTCACCCGATAAAAAGACTATGCTGTGGTATAAGTCGCCTAAGCCCGGAGACTTCAATAATTATGAAAATGCCGAATTATGGATGGCAAATGTAGACGGAACAAACCAACGGAAAGTCATTGATTTAAAAGATAATGACTGGAAAGCACAAGGCGTTGCCGACTGGTCGCCTGATGGTAAGGAATTAGTAATGGCAGCTACTGATAATACGGGTCACTGGCATTTGTTCCGTACCACCACCAATGGAACAGTTATTAAAAAACTAACGACCCGTAATAGTTTATTTGGTGACCCAAGTTGGTCGCCTGATGGCCAAAAAATTGTGTACACAGCCTACCCTGAAGATTATAAAGGTAATCCCATCAATTTTTTCAATCTCGAAATCCATACGATGAATAAGGATGGGAGTGGTGAAGAACGCCTTACCTTCGACGATCATCGCGACCATGATCCTTACTGGTCGCCCGACGGGAAAGAAATTACCTTCGAAAGCCAATATGAATTATTGCACTGTTTACTAGGAAGGTGGGCGGTTCGAAAGGTCATTTTAAGTAGTGGAGAAACGGTTGATGTGGTGAAAGATGGTCATTTGAATGGCGTGACGCGTTGGTCACCTGATTCGCAACATCTCTTTTTTCCGCGTATTGTTTGTGGCGATTTTTCTATTATCGTAAAGACAGATCGTTTTGGAAATGATATGGAGACGGTTGTGAGTGTCCCGAATGTACAGGTTTATGATTGTGAGATTTTCTAGTAGGTGATTTGCGCAAGGGATAGTAGCGGTAGCTTGGCGAAATAGAAACCTAGTGAGGCTACGCCTAGCAGGGCTGACAGCGGAAGACACTGCTAGGCGTAGTAGCCGAACAGGTTTTCTAGGAGGCAACTACAAGCGGATAGCCCGACCTAAAAGGATGCGCCCAGAAAATAAAAAAGAAGAAAAGACTGAACTAAGGAATGAGGATTAAATAAATTTACATTTTTAGCTGCTTCTTTTTGCATCTAGCTTTGTTAGAAAGCCTCGCCGATGCGCTGCATCGCCTACGTTTTCTGCCTCACTAGATACAAAAATAATCGACCCAAATATTGTAAAGTTATTTTTTCATCATTCCTAAAAAGCCTTATCTTGTTTTTTCATTAAAACGCTACTATGACCAAACAAGAGGCGACAGAGATGTTCCATAAGGGACTTAAAAATCACCTTCCTGCCCAAGCGATTCCGATTGTGGTACCCTGGTTGGTGGATAATTATGTTGCGCTGACGATTGCCCGAAAACGCCAAACAAAATTGGGTGATTATCGGCCTCCATTTAAGGGAAAAGGGCATCGTATTTCGGTGAATGGAGATTTGAATCAATATGCTTTTTTGAATACATTGGTGCATGAAATAGCCCACCTTTATACGTGGAAACGGTATCAGCGAAGCGTGAAGCCGCATGGGATAGAGTGGAAAACGACTTATCAAAATTTACTGCGTCCATTTTTGGAACAAAAGATATTTCCTGAAGATTTGGCGGTGGCTTTACGAAATTATTTAATCAATCCAGCGGCGTCTAGTTGTGCAGACCCATATTTGTACAAAGCCTTTCGCAAATATGATGCGCCACCTCCTAATTTGCCAGCAGGTATCCAACGGGTATTACTTGAGGAGGTGCCAGAAGGAGAAACATTTCTTTTGGAAGCGGGAAAAGGGTATCGGTGTTTTATAAAAGGCAGGAAAAGAAGAACGCGCTATTTGTGTAAAGAGCGCGATACCAATAAAGAATATACGGTAAGTGGTGTAGCGGAAGTATATATTAAAAAGTAGTCGTTACTTGCAAACCATTTATGGCTTGAGATGTTGAAGCGATAATTAAAACATTGATAAACTTGGTTTATGATGATGATTATCCTTAACACACTTATTTTTACTGCGACCTTTATTTTGATGGAAGTATTGGCGTGGTTTTCTCACAAGTATATTTTACATGGAGTACTTTGGTCGGTTCATAAAAGCCACCATAGCCCGCGACATGGTTGGTTTGAATTGAATGATGTGGTGTCTTTATTATATGGTATTGTGGCGGCTCCACTTATTTATTACGGGGTGCAATTAGAGCATTGGATGTTGTGGGTAGGAATTGGAATTACCGTTTATGGAGTGGTATATTTTATTTTTCATGACATTATCATTCATCGACGTATAAAGATCAAGTATCGTTTTCAACATCCTTATATCAAACGGCTGATTCGAGCGCATAAAATTCATCACAAGCATCAAGAAAAAGAGGATAGTGAGGCTTTTGGTTTTTTGTATGCTGCTAAAAAATATGAGCAAACGATGAAACGAGGAGTGACGATTGAACGATAGACGATTTATGATAAAACGTATCGTTCAACCGTAAATCGTT
>JAHDCM010000030.1:3592-7889 GCA_020629895.1 Bacteroidota bacterium | reverse complement strand
ACGATTGAACGATAGACGATTTATGATAAAACGTATCGTTCAACCGTAAATCGTTTTAGAATTTGTAGGTAAAACCAACACCTAAAAACGACTTGCTTTGAATACCTTTTCCAGAGTAAACAGCATCACTGTCACTACTGATCTTTTTAGGTACTAAAATTTCATCATCATACTTTAAGGTGTACTCAAAGTTGGCAGCGATATATTTCGTTAACTTCAATCCTAAACTAGTAACCCACAATACATCAATATTTTGAGGCTTTACCTCTCCAAAGTTGTTTTGTAAGAAGTTAGAATATAAATCGAGTGTAGAAGCTGCTGATAAGTTTTCGGTGATGTTACGTTTTGCACCAACTGTTAAACGCGCACCTAATTCAGGTTTAAAGCGTCTTCCGACAGCTACTCCATTTTCGATGTCTACACGGTTACCGTGTACCCCAGAGTCAGCAATTACTTGGTCATTTACAATGATACCTTTGAAAGTAATAGGTGAGAAGTAAACAGATACCCAATCAACAGGTTTATAATCTAAACCAGCACCAAAAGTAATTACAGCAGGAGCTAAGAATTTAGATCGTCCTAAGCTATCTCTACCTACTTCCAAACCTGCAAAATCATTGCTACCAGGAACATAAGTTAAGGTATCAGTATTACCAGCTACACGTTTGATTTTATTATCACTCAAAAATACTCCTTCTAAGAATTGGCTATCAAAGGTAAATAAACCACTAGCATATAGTTTTTCATTTAGTTTACGTCCAATTTTAGAATCAATATCAATGATATCAGCACCTTTTAGAAAACCATCTACTTTGGTACGGGTGAAACCTAGTGTAAAACGACCATCATTTTCCCACAACCAATTTCCAATCTTACGATCAGCAAATAAGTTGAGGTTACCAACTAGGTTAATATTGTTAACACCACCTTCTGCCCATTGAGAAAAGCTAGTCAAACTAGTATTGATAATTCCTTCCCCACCTTTTTTCCAGCCATCATCATCTTCGACCTCTTCAGCTACTTTGGCAGCGACCCCTTTTGTGGTTTCTTCTGCTTTTTTAGCTTTTACTCTTGTTTGGGCTTGTGTAGTAATAATTCCTGATAGCACAAAGGCTACAATTGTCAGAAGCAAAAACAGTTTCTTCATTTTATGAATATTTGTTTGTTAATATGATATATATTTTAATATTGGAAACAGTTGATTCTCTAATAATGAGTAGAGGGAGAAAGAGATAGTGTATAAGATATTAAAATAGATTTTTATGTATTTAGGACTAGTCAATGCTTGAGACGGCTCTAAATTATTGAAAGTCACAAAAAGAAGGTGAATTAATGGGCTTCTATACCTTATAATCTATGTAGATATATTGCACTATTTCTAAGCCAAAGTATCAACTGTTGAGGGAGAGTGTGTAAATATGAGCTTTTTATTACAAAATGATATTAAACGTTGTGTGTACGGTGGTCTAAGACTAATTTGAAATGTAAAAGTTTAGTTGTTGGAGAAATTTATAAGCAATTTTATGTGTTTCATCTTCAGACGGTAATATATTTGTTTAAAAAAATCTAAATAAAATAATCAAAATGTGGAACCTTCACCCCCTACTAGTAGTTAGCTTATCAAACACAGTACCTTGCAAAACATAGTACCTTAAATTTTTAATTATGCTGAATGCTAAAAAATCCAGAGAGCAAATGAGGAGGGGAGTACTAGAACTGTGTGTTCTTTCGGTCATTTCCCGCTCTGAAGCGTATCCTTCTGATATTATTAAAGAAATGGATAATGCGAATCTCCTGGTAGTAGAGGGCACTTTATACCCTTTATTAACACGTTTGAAAAACGCCCAAATACTTTCTTACCGCTGGCAAGAATCTACTTCTGGCCCACCTCGAAAGTATTACTCACTAACCGAAAAAGGACTAGCTTTTTTAAAAGAACTACATGATACTTGGGCAGAGCTAGTTAATGCTGTTAATTCAACCACTAAAAACAATTCAAAAAAATGAATAAGACGATAAGTATTAGTTTAGGAAACGTATTCTTTCATATAGAAGACGACGCATACAAGGCTCTCAAGTCCTATTTAGATGCCATTTATAGACATTATCGCCACGAAGATGGAGAAAACATTGTCGAAGATATTGAAGCTCGATTATCTGAATTATTTCAAGAGCAATTAGGTAAACACAAACGCAATATGGTGCTTTTCAGTGATATTGAAATGGCAGTGAATATTATAGGTATGCCTGAGCAATTCGATCATCCCACTGGTGAGGCCAGCAAAGGTGTTTTTGAAGGAGCTGAAACCAATAAAAACCAAGAGGAACGACCCAAATGGGGGAAAGGTAGTGGAAAACGTCGTCGTTATTGGAGCAAGCAATTTAAACGTAGTCGTGAAGACCGTATTTTTGGTGGGGTAGCAGGAGGATTAGCCAAATACTTTAACGTTAGTGATCCTTTATGGATTCGGATCGGACTACTCGTATCGGTTTTTGTAGGTATCGGTGTAGTGATTCCATTGTACTGCCTACTCTGGATTTTTGTACCCAAAGAAGGATATAATTTTGCTAATCGTACCGAATGGAGGAGCAATGGAGGAGGTACTTTGAAAGAACGTTTAGATGAGTTTCATGCTGAAATTAGAGATATGAAACGACGTAAACGCAGCAAACGCTTTTATTTTTATTCTGTACAAACAGGGTGGAGGTAGGCTGGAGAGAAGAGACCGCTTTGCTGAGAGATCGTGCGGCTGATGTATGATCTCTCACACACCTTAAAAAACGAAAAACCATGATTAATTTAGAAAAATCAAAAACACAAATGCGTCGAGGTATCCTTGAGCTATGTGTATTATCAATAATAGCGAAAGCAGAGGCATACCCTTCTGATATTATCAAGGAGATGAAGAAATCCAATTTACTAGTGGTTGAGGGGACTTTGTATCCTTTATTAACACGCCTCAAAAATGCCAAATTACTGACCTATCGCTGGCAAGAATCTACTTCTGGCCCACCTCGCAAATATTATTCTCTAACCTCCGATGGAGAAAAAGTACTCAGCGAATTGCAAGGGTGCTGGAATGAACTTGTCGAAGCTGTTAATTTAACCACTCAAAACCAGAAATAAAATGAATAAAGCCATCAGTATCCAAATTGGAAATCTGTTTTTCCATATAAAAGACGACGCCTATCGTTTACTAGAGAAATACCTTAGAGCCATTAAAAGAAAATACTCACGAGAAGAGGGAGGAAACGAAATTATAGAAGATGTAGAGGCGCGTATTGCCGAAATGTTACAAGATACCCTCACCGAATCCAACCGTCAATTGGTTGAAAAGGGCGATATTCAAACAATTATTAAAACGATTGGTAAGCCCGATGAATTTGAGGAAGAAATGGGAGGCATTGCTTTTGAAAAAACAACTGCTTTTGCAGGAGAAGAGAATGCGACAGGAGCTACTTGGAATGAAACCCATTCGAGTTATATGCCCGCTGTCAAGCCCCGTTTATACCGACATGAAAATGATAAGGTCGTGGCAGGGGTCGCTAGTGGTTTAGCTACCTACTTCAATATTGCCGATCCCCTGTGGATTCGCCTTCTATTTGCTTTATCTATGTTGGCCGGTTTTGGTACAGGGCTAGTTATTTATGTCGCTTTATGGATTGCTTTGCCTGTTGCCCGTACACCTGAGCAAAAAATGGCCATGCGAAGACCAGAAAAATTTTAGTACAAGGTATTGTATGTTGAATCATAACCAGTAGAGACGCTTTTCGAAGTGTCTCTTTTTTTGTATTTGGGCGCATCCTTTTTTCGCCTCGCCTGTCAATGCGTGAACGCATTGGCAGGCACGAGGCGAAAAAAGGTCGGGCTATTCGCTTGTAGTTGCCTCATAGCTGCTTGTTCAGCTTATGCCTAGCAGTGTCTTCCTTCGTCAGCCCTGCTAGGCATGGCTTCTCAAAAGCAGCCATTTTGGCAAGCTACCGCTACTATCCCTTGCGCGAAACCAATGATTGAGTGATTGAATGCCTGAATGATTGAATGTTTTTTTGCTTACATTATATATAGATTACTTTTAAATGTGTCGCTTTTGCAAATGTATAACGCGGTAGACGATTAAACGATTGACGATACGTTCTTACGCGAGGCGCAAAATCCTGCGCCTCTACGTTCAACCGTAAATCGTTCAACCGCACATCGTTCAACCGTTCAACCGTAAATCGTTCAACCGTCTATCGTTCAACCGTTCAACCGTTCAACCGTCTATCGTTCTATAATAAATCTGCAAATTCACCACCT
>JAHDCM010000030.1:0-3492 GCA_020629895.1 Bacteroidota bacterium | reverse complement strand
CGTTCAACCGTTCAACCGTCTATCGTTCTATAATAAATCTGCAAATTCACCACCTCATTCCGTACATCAATCGTTCCTACGGTTACTTTTTCTATATCCAAACCAGTTCGTTCTTGAATATCTGCCATTAACTCCTCTCGTTTATGAGGAGCTACTAAATCAAGCCGATCATATATCAGTTTGCTATTTTGTAATTCCAAATACTCCAAGTTTTTAAAGAAGAAGCGTTCTAAAGCGAAGATGGTAACCAGCAGCATTACATCGGCAAACAACCACTCCATCAAGCTCATTTGGCTCAAGGCATTGATGACGCCAATACAAACCACTGCAAAAAGATAGGTCATTTCTTTTATTGCCAAGCTTCCTGTGCGGTATCGAAAAATAGAGAATAAGGCAAATAAACCAAAGGCCATGCCCAACTCTAACTCGGTGGAAGCCATGAAATAGCAGATAAAAAAGATGAGGATATTGAGGGTGAAAAAGGTAAATTGATAGGTTTTATCTGCCCCTTTTGACGGGCGATAAATGACCATGACTACAAAAAAAATCAATACAAAGTCAATCCCAAATCGAATGATGAGTTCGAGTAGGCTTTTAGTAATAACAGGATAATCGCTAAAGGGTAGCGATGTTAACAGAAAGTCCATAAGCGTGTTTAGCAATAACGGTTAGTGAGTGGGCGAGGCAATATTTGAAAGTAAAAGTACAACTTTGATACCACAAAGCAAATAAGATAGCCTCTTACCGCCTTATATAACAGTTAGGTAGTAAGGCTTCTATTTTTTTTACAAAACTCCTCGACATTCCATAAACACTGATAAATCGCAGATTGGGCATTTCTGTCAAGCGGGAAGGTACATTTTTTAGGGACTTGCAAAAAGCGATTTCTAATGTTTCCAACTTTGATAGCTCGTAAAAGTCTTCAGGAAATTGGCTAAAAGGGACATACGAAAGGGTTAAGGTACGTAAGTTTTTTAGTTGTCCGATTCCTGCTGGAAAATGACTCCAATTAGTATTGGAAAGGCTTAATTCTTCGAGTGCTTCAAGTTGATATACAACAGTTGGAAATGTACTAATAGCCGTACAATAGTTCATAGAGATCCCTTGTAATTTTTGGCAATTTTGAAGCGTATCGGGTAGGGTTTTTAGTTGCTTACAAAAAGCTAATCGCAGATTTTTAAGTTGTGTTAACTGGCCAATAGTATCAGGTAATTGTTCAAATGGGTTGTGTGCTAATGTTATTGAGTGTAGTTGGGTTAATTGTCCAATAAAATCGGGAATATGTGTTAGCTTACTTTTATCCAAGTCTAATACTTCCAATTGTTTTAAGTTTTCCATTTCTTCTGGCAGTTTGGATAAGCCAGCGTTTATGAGCCGCAATTCTTTTAAACATTTCAGGTTGCCAATTTCAGGTGGTATTTTGGAAAAAGGAGCGGGATTGATGCTAAGTATTTCAAGTGAAGCAAGCTCTAAAATACTACTAGGAAATTGTTCTAATTTTAAACAGTTGTTTAAATAAATTTCTTCGAGTTGATGTAGTTGCGACAAATTATCAGGTAATTGTTGAAGTCCACAATTGATAGCTGCGAGCTGCTTTAAAGCCCCACATTGCCCTAGGTCATTTGGTAAAGTATTTAATAGAGGATTATGCTCTAATCTTATTTCTTCTAGGTTTTTTAATTGCCCAATTCCATCGGGAAGCTGTTTAAGTTTAGTTCTATGAATTATAATGGCTTGTAGTGGTTCGAATTGATAAAAAGAGGGGGAAAAATGACTTAGGAACTGTTTGCCGTTTAAGTAAAGGTTATTCTTAACGGATAAAGAGGCGACGACTTCAAGTCTTAAATCTACCTCACATTCGTCTAAATAATGAGCTGTCTGCCCTCTAAAGGTACCATTTTCTTTAAAGCAGTAATAGTAAAACCAGAAGGGGGAAACATCCGCTTGTTTTAAAAATGCTTCTGCTCGTTCTGTGGTATTAATTTTCTTTCGATCTTTAAGGCTATTTCGCAATTTTTCGGAACCGTGTAGTTGTATTAGTTTTTTAGCAATCGTGCGATTTGCTTTAAACGGATTGTATTTAAAAATAGCTAAGATCACAGGTAGTAAAGGAGCGGGCATACCCAAGCTCTGTAACATCTCTAAACCAATACTGAGATTTGCTGCATCTCCACTAAGTAATAAGTCGCGAATGTGTCTTATGTTTTCGGTATCTTCTTGGCTGGACTCTAATAAATAAGGTGTATCAATTTGGTCAAGAAACTGTTTAAATTGTGTTTCTGTCAAATAGACCAAATCCATTCGTTGTTCTTTCTTAGATAGTGTGATATTACGACCTCCAATTAGGTGTGTTGTTTGGTTATTTAATCTCGTTTGATAGGTTAAGCCTGCTTGTTCCAGTTGTTGCTTTACTTGTACTTTGTCTAACATCATTTTCCCTTTCAAAGCAAGTTTGCTTTGGGAGGTAATAGCGGTGTTTGCAATCGTTGGATTTGTTTTAGTTAGGTGTTCGAAAATAGCTATTTTGCTAGGCGTGTGCTTAACAGTAAGTAGGTCAAATAATTGGGAGCGAGTCAAGTCTTGTGAGGCAGGATGCGTGATCAGTAATTGGAGGAGATGCTTTAATTTGTGCATTTCCCATTTTTCTTCTTTAGCTATATCTAATAGTTTGTAGAGGGACTTATTGATGGGTAATAAATGAGATGCATCTGGGTGCATTCCTTGTAAGGATTTTGATTTGGGAGTGATTTGTAAATAAGGAATGGTTTGACAGAATAAGGAATCTGCTTCGAGTGGTATGCGTTCGTTTAAAGGGCTTAAATCAACAAGAGAGGCTTGGTTCGTATGACGACTTAATAGGCGAAAAGAGGCATGTCGAAATAAGGCAGTAGGAATGAGTAGGGTCGGGTTGCCAATAATACTGATTGCGTTAAGGTGGGGTAATTTTGTTAGGGATAGGGGGAGTTGTGTAATTTGATTATGACCAATGTGTAGCTCTTTTAATTGCTGACAAGCTCCTAACTCTTCTGGTAAATGGGTCAATTGGTTATATCCGAGTTGTAATATTTCTAAGTGTTGTAGTTTGGCAATAGCTGGTGAAAGTTCGATTAGGCTATTATTGTAAAAGAATAATTTTTTTAGGGATGGGATTTCAAAAATAAGCGGTGGAATTTGGTTTAAATGATTAAAGCGATAGATATGGATGGCTTCCAATGTTTCCCATTCCTTGAACCATGCTGGAAATTCGAGATTAGGGCATTGATCAAGTATAAGGGTTTTTAGTAATGGAAGTTCACAAAGCCATTTCGGTAGTGTGGTAATGGGGCTATCAGAAATGTGTAATTCTTCTAGGTGCTTGCATTTTTGAATGGATGCTGGTAGCTCTTTGATATTATAGGTGTAGATTTGTTTGGTATCTATGGGATAGTTTGGGAGCGGAGAAGACATATTTTTTTTGTTTGTGATGGACTGCGTGAGGGATAGTAGCGGTAG
>JAHDCM010000029.1 GCA_020629895.1 Bacteroidota bacterium | reverse complement strand
GGAATCAAATGCTTAAACATCGAAATTCGTACCTCCTCATTGGGATAATCTAAGGTATAAATGCCATGCTCGTTCACTGCTTTAATGGTCAAATATCCCGTTTGAAATAATAAACTCTTGATCCCTAAATCTTCAATATTATAACTCTCAAACACCGTATCATCTACCTGCATACTTTCTAGCCGATAGATAAACCGTTCTTTTAATAAGCGAATTAAAAAACTAGGCGTACCAGTAGTAAACCAAAAGTTACGCAGTCGTTGTTCTTCTAAGCAACAAAGTATAGAAAAGGGGTTATACACAAACTGCTCCCCATCCCAACTATACCCGTTATACCACACTTTCAAAGCCTTCCAGATAGCCTCTTCTGTTAGCTTCAATTTCGTTCCGACTTTCTTAATATCCGCTTCAAAATAACTACGCACTTCATTAGGGGCATATCCCACTAGATAACTAAATCGTGGATTAAAAGTAATATCTAATAGGTTGTTTAAGTCGGAAAAAATAGAGACGCGGCTAAATTTAGATACACCAGTCACAAATAAAAAACGAATCTGTCGCTTCGCATTTTTTAGAACTGCATAAAAGCTTTTTAACAACTGCTGATTGGCCTTCGCTTGTGGAATATCTTCTAAATAATCTATAATGGGCTTATCATATTCATCTATCAGAATAACGACCTGTCGCTCAACCGCTATCTTATCTATCAGTTCTCGAAATGCAGGTCCAGCATAAATCTGCTCAAGCTTTACCCCATATTGCACTCCTATCCGCTTTAATTCCTGTACAATGGCCGCTTCCAAACCCAAACTTTGATACCCAATCGTATTGAAGGTAATATGAACAACTGCATATTTCTCCCACGTTACTTTATCTTCAATCCATAATCCCTTAAATAAATGCTTCTTACCCAAGGCCAATGCTTCCAATGTAGAGAGCAATAATGACTTACCAAATCGTCGGGGACGCGCGAAAAAATAATTCCCAGACCTTGTCCACAAATCATACACATACTTTGTTTTGTCTATATAAACAAAGTCTTTTTCGCGAATTTCTTCAAACGATTGTATGCCGATGGGGTATTTCATGATTATGTAATTGAATGGAAGCAGTGAATGTCATAAAAAACCATGTATAATGTGAGATGAAAGAGCAAACAGCCTAGCCGCTGTTATTGGTCGGGTAAACCGCCAGCGATGACGCTGGCAACAACCCCGTCGGACGTTCAACCGTGAATCGTTCAAACGTTTACCGCGTGAGGGATAGTAGTGGTAGCTTGGTGAAATAGACAGGTAGTGACGCTTCGACTAGCAGGGCTGACGAAGGAAGACACTGCTAGGCGTTTAGCGGAACACCTTGTCTATGAAGCAACTACAAGCGGATAGCCCGACCCCATTTTTATTGTTTTGACTAAGTTCCTGCGAGGACGCAGGAACAGGCAAAACAATAAAAATGGGGACACGCCCCTCTATTTAAACATCTCTACCATTGTGGTATAAATATTTTTCAAATCGAAGCCTGTTAGCTCTGCCAAAGCTGCTAAAAAGATAACTACTGAAGCCACTTTTACCCACAACGTTTCATACCAGTGTTGGCGTTCAGAATAATCGTTAGTAGTAGGAACGACTGGTTGCAGGATGTCGGTTCCACTAATAGTATTACCCTTTTGGTTTTGACGCTGTTTTTCTCGCTCTTGACTAGTTTCGATTCCCATTAATAGATCGCGTACCAATAGTTTTTTGCGAAGAGCCGCTACAATAACATACTCCTCTCCTACTTCTTCATAAAACAATAGGTCATCATAATCCAGCACTACTCGACCATCTTCGTCCACAGGTATTTTACTTTTGATTTCGATATTGGTTAGGCGGCTATGAATAACTTCAAACTGTGCGCGAATGAAAGATAATAGCTCTCGTTTATTTCCGCGTCCACCAATATTGATATAAATACGTCGTTCTTCGGGATCTGCCTTGATAAAGGCATCGCATTGTGATTTGCGAATAACAACCCCGTTGCGCCAGTAATCGCGATTGCGAATAAGATGGTGTACTTTTACAATGAAGCGCGACATAATGCTACTTGGCATCACGTCGTAGTGGTACTGAAACCGTACCATCTGAGCAGCAGTATATTTCCAATCAATTTTGGGACGGTCAATAGGGAAAGCTCCTGGCACAAAAAAGGTATCGCGTACATCGGGTACTTGATAACATAACTCAAATCGGGCCATCATATCCATAATGTAAAATCGCTCGCGCTCGCTAGGGTATTTCTCTGGGTCAAGTATTTTAATGATCTCTCGAACCGTCAGTTTTCCTTTGCGTCGAATGAGTTTGTGGGAAGAGATAATTTGATAGACTCCTTTCGTAACCCATTCGGGGTTTAATACTTGTGTTTCTCCTAAGCGAATATCTGCTTTCCCAAAATTGAGCATGACCCCCAAATCGTGTAGTAAACGCATTAAAGAAGACATGCTCTCTTTCCCAAAATTAGGGTCTACTTCCCTGCACAAATTCTGGTAGTCTTCATAGGAAATATAATCATCATTACGTTCTTCGAGTAGTTGCTTAATATCAAAATAACTCTGTGGCAATAAATCATCAATGTGTGCCAATTGGCCTACGGCTCGTTTTATATGTCGTTTCAACTCTCCCATACCAGTATCCTCTACGCAAGAGGTTTCGACAAAACCGATAATATTGGGGTATTTATCGGTAATTTCTCCTTTTGGAATATCAATACGGTGTACTTCGCACTTGTTGGCTACCACCACAATAGGCACTTCGCCTGCATAGGAGCGAATGAGCTTTAACCAATACTCCAATTCTGAATCGCCGTATTTATCTTCTGCTCGTGGATTGATCACTAAGACATACGCACTTCGAGAAGTCATAAAAAATTTATGAGTCGCGTGCATAATTTCTTGCCCCCCAAAATCCCATATATGTAAGCGTACTCGTTCATTATTGCCGCGACGTACAAACCAATCATGGATGCCAATTCCATCTGTTTTTGGTTCCATACGGTTAAACTCGCCCGTAGTGAGACGACGAATCAAAGAGGTTTTTCCTACTGCTCCTGAACCAATAAAAATAAGCTTTGCTTCTAAAAGTGGTTTGTTTAATTTACTATCTTGTAAATCAAACACATATTGGATTAAGCCTTGCGGCTCGCGTATATAAACCTCATCTGGCATACTAAAGCGATTTCCTACTAAATTTAACCCCCGTTCCCATATTTTTTCTGTTTGGTTGCTTTTTAGGTGTTTTAGCTCTTCTATTTCTTTGGGTAAGGTACTGAGGTGGTTGTTTCGTAGGTCTAGGAGTTCTAGGTGGTAAAGTTTTCCAATCGCAGGTGGTAATCCATTAATTTGATTTTCAGCTAAATGTAGGCTACGCAATTGGCTTAGCCCTCCTATTTGAATTGGTAAGACAGTAATTTGACAACCTTCGGCATCAAGTATTTGTAATTGTTTCAGTAAATCGAGGTCGGCAGGTAATTTGCGAATCGGATTGTTACTCACATACAGTTCTTGTAGTTTGGTTGCCTGACACAAGGAGCTAGGCAGGGAACTAATGCGGTTATCGTTGAGGTATAATCGTTGTAAATTTTTAAGATAACGCAATGGTTTAGGTAGACTGGTGAGGCGGTTTTGGGCTAAATTAAGGGTACGTAATGCTACTAACTTTGCAAATGACTTTGGAATTCCTCCTAATTGATTTTCACTAACATTGACTTCTTGCAACTGTGATAATTTACCTATTTCAGCAGGTAAAATCGTCAGTTGGTTATTTTGCAAAAAAAGTCGCTTCAATTGCTTCAAGTCCAATACTTCTTTGGGTACTTGACGTAACCCTAAGTTGCTAAGATTCAAGGTGGTTCCATGTTGCTCTTGCACCTCCTTGATTTTTCGCAATGCTTCTTGATAGTTATCTAACATAAACTAATACTTCCAATAATATGATTACAACCTAACTTGCAAAGGTAATACAATTCAAGTATTTATGCTACACCCATTTTTTCACCTCAATATGTCTGATGTTATTTTATTTTTTGTCAATCAAGCTATGTCTACTTACTTAGCCCACAAGTCCTCCAAAAATTTGGTATCTTTGTGGCTTTAAAAGCGTGAAAATAATTCGAACAAATGAAAATATCCTATAATTGGCTCAAAGAATATCTTTCTATTGATCTTGCCCCTGAAAAAGTAGGTGAAATTTTAACTGGAACAGGGCTAGAAGTAGAGGGAATTGAAAAAATAGAACAAGTAGAAGGTGGTTTAGAAGGCTTAGTAGTAGGCCTTGTCAAAACGGCTAACCAGCATCCCAATGCTGACCGTTTGCGTGTTACAACGGTAGACGTAGGCGAAGCAGAGGATTTACATATTGTATGTGGTGCGCCTAATGTTGCTGCTGGCCAAAAAGTAGTGGTCGCTACTGTGGGAACGACTCTTTACCCAACGGGTGGTGATGCTTTTAAAATCAAAAAAAGTAAAATCCGCGGAGAGCTTTCTATGGGCATGATCTGTGCAGAAGACGAAATTGGGCTAGGAACGGACCATGCGGGCATTATTGTACTTCCTGAAGCCACTATTGTAGGCACTGCTGCCAGAGAAGTATTTGACCTGAAAGAAGATTATATTTTTGAAATTGGGCTTACTCCCAACCGTTCTGATGCAACCAACCATGTTGGAGTAGCTAAAGATTTGGCTGCTGCTTTACAAATCAATCACAATAGTGAAGCTCAAGTACAACTCCCCTCCGTAGCTGCATTTGAAGTGCATACTGAAAGCCTACCTATTGAAGTGGAAGTTCGCAATACACAAAGTTGTCCACGTTATGCAGGCGTATCCATTTCAGGAGTAACCGTCCAAGCATCTCCCGATTGGATGCAGCAGTATTTACAAGCCATTGGTGTTCGTCCTATTAATAATATTGTGGACATTACTAACTTCATTCTACACGAATTAGGGCAGCCACTTCACGCCTTCGATGCAGATAAAATAGCTGGAAAAAAAGTGATCGTACAAAACCTGCCTAGTGGTGCTAAATTTGTTACACTCGATGAGCAAGAACGCCAACTTCATCAGGATGATTTGATGATTTGTGATGGTGATGAAAAAGGTATGTGTATCGCTGGAGTATTTGGAGGTATTTATTCAGGAGTAACCGATACCACTACCAATATTTTCCTAGAGAGTGCCTGCTTTGAAGCAATCAATACCCGCAAAACGGCAACTCGACACGGCCTGCGTACCGATGCAGCGATTCGTTTTGAAAAAGGAGTAGACCCTAATAATACCCTTTATGCATTAAAAAGGGCCGCTTTGCTTATTTGTGAATTTGCAGGTGGGCAAATCGCTTCTCAAATTGTGGATATTTACCCACAAACTATCGAAAAGCCAATTGTTCCACTCCGATTTGCTAGAGTTAATCAATTGATTGGTGTGGACATTCCTCCTGAAACGGTGAAACAGATATTAGTAACTCTCGAAATGGAAATTGTCGAGGAAACCGATGCGGCTCTTAAAGTAGCCGTAGGAACTAATCGCGCTGATGTACTTCGAGAAATTGACCTTATCGAAGAAGTCCTTCGTATTTATGGATTTAACAAAGTCCCTATTTCTCAAAGCCTTAAATCATCTATTTCTTACAGCCCGAAAGTAAGTAATCACCAACTGAAAAACAAGGTGGGAGATTACCTCGCCAGTAATGGCTATCTCGAAATGATGGCAAATTCGATTAGTAATGCGGCCTATTATCCCGAAGAGGAAAAAGGGATCGTGAAACTACTCAATAGCATGAACGCGCATCTGGATGCCTTACGTCACAATATGCTCTTTTCTGGCTTAGAAGCAATTCGTCATAATCAAAACCATAAAACGACTGATCTTCGTCTGTTCGAATTTGGGCGTACTTTTTCCACTTATGAAGCGAATGAAAAAACACAATACGACGAAAAAGAACACCTTACTATCTTTCTTACTGGCATGAACCAACCCGAAAGTTGGCAAGGTAATCAACGCCCTTTCAATTTCTTCGACCTAAAGGCTATTTGTGCCAATATCTTACACCGTTTAGGTATTAGAAGCTATCAAACTGCTTCTATTGGCAACTCGCCTTATTTTAGTTATGGTCTACAACTCAAACAAGGAAAAAAACGCCCTTTAGTAAGTTTTGGAGCCGTTAAAAAGAGCGTTGGCAAGCAGTTTGGTATAAAAAAAGAGGTATTCTATGCCGACTTTAATTGGGATCATATCTTGGCTGCGGTACATAACACACAGGTACATTTCCAAGAAATACCTAAATACCCAAGCGTCCGTCGTGACCTTGCCCTACTACTAGATCAAGAGGTCACTTTTGGGCAAATTACACAAATCGCTACCCAGACAGCAAAGCACCTTCTACAAAATATCAACCTCTTCGATATTTTTGAAGATGAAACAAAAGTAGGAAAAGGGAAAAAATCGTACGCGGTTAGCTTTATCCTTCAAGATGCACAAAAAACGATGACAGATAAAGAGATAGATAAAACAATGCAAAAACTGATGCGTAACTTCCAAAATAAACTAGGTGCAGAAATTAGGTAGCTCATTTTTGTACCTCTATTCACTCATTAGGACGTTTTACAAAATGTCTTTACATCATTCATTAAAAAATGCCCCAACTTTCCACCCGTATCAACCACATCTACCAGAAAGTAGAACACCTCCGTGAAGCTCATAGAAAGTTACGCGCAGAATATTTGGATATAGTAACAGAAAGAGATAACTTGAGAAAAAAGACAGAACAACAACAACAAAAGATCCAAGAACTCGAAAACAAGCTGAAATTGATGAAATTATCACGTAGTTCGGCATTAAGCCAAGAGGACAATAAAGAATTGCGTAACAACTTGGAAGATATTATCCAAGAAATAGATAGATGCATCAATATGCTCAACGATTAATGTACGCATGAATAGCAAGCAAATAAGTATCAGAGTCTATATCGCTGATCGCCCTTACAAACTCAATATCCCTCAACATGAAGAGGAACAGGTGCGTCTTGCAGTTAAGCGTATTAGCGATAAAATAACCGAACTAAAAGGTAGTTACCAAGCTAAAGATGTTTACGACTATCTCGCAATGGCCGCATTGTTGCTGTGTACCGAACTCGTCAAAAATGAAGAAGCAGGCGGCCCAGTAGATCAAGAAGTTCATCAAGAAATTTCACAATTAGAACAGCTTTTGAAAGATATTTCAATAGACTAAACTCCTGAACTTTTTATCTATTCATCTTTTATTTAATTAAACTCTAGCTCTCCAACGTTTTATTCATCCAAACTAAGATTCCCCCCAACAAAGGGATATGCTTTCATCTTTACTAATTTAGATAAAACTCAACTAAAATACATGAATACAAGCAGAAATGCAGCTACTCTGTTACCTCTTTGCGGCATTTCGTTCAACATATTATCACTAAAAATTTCACACCATGGAAGGAATACTAGCAATCGTCGGATTGCTTGTCGGAGCGTTGATTGGATTTCTGTTAGGTAAATTTGGTGCCAACAAAATCACTGCAAGTACCCTTGCAGAAGCAGAAACAAATGCTCAAAATATACTCGCTGAGGCAACCAGCGAAGGAGAAAAAATAAAGGAAGATCACATTCGACAAGCCAAGTCTAAAGCCAATAAACTACGTGGAGATGCCGATAGGTATGCCTCCCAAAACCGAAAGAAAGTTGAAGACCGAGAACGAAAATTGAAGCAGAAAGAAAGCAACTTTAACCAAAAACAAAACGGACTTAGAAAAAAAGAGGGCGAAGTCAATACCCTAAAAACAAACCTCAACCAGCAACTTGAAGTAATTAATAAACGCCAAAAAGAACAAGAACAAAAAGCCCAACAACTCAAAAAGAAAGAACAAGAACTCAAAAAAGAAAAAGACAAAGTAACCACTGAACTACAAAAACAACTCGAAAAGGTCGCAGGACTAAGTAGAGAAGAGGCCAAACAACAGTTGGTCAACTCTATGAAGGAAAAAGCAGAAACGGAAGCCTTAGCACATATCAAAGAAGTTGTTGAGCAAAGTAAACTCAAAGCCAATAAAGAAGCCAAGAAAATTATTATCCAAACAATTCAACGAACGGCAGCCGAACACACTATCGAAAATACAGTATCCGTATTCCGACTTGAGTCGGACGATGTGAAAGGGCAAATTATTGGTCGTGAAGGGCGAAATATCCGTGCTTTGGAAGCTGCTACTGGTGTCGAAATTATTGTAGATGACACCCCAGAAGCCATTGTTATTTCTGGTTACGACCCTGTTCGTCGTGAAGTTGCACGCCTTTCACTACAACGCCTAGTCACCGATGGACGTATCCACCCCGCCCGTATCGAAGAGGTTGTTTCCAAAACTCGCAAGCAAATTGACCAACAAATTATCGAAATTGGAGAACGTACCGTTATTGAACTCAATATTCATGGTCTACATCCAGAAATGGTTAAAATAGTCGGACGCATGCGTTTCCGTTCTTCTTATGGGCAAAACCTATTGCAACACTCTATCGAAACAGCTCGTATCTGTGCGATCATGGCTGCCGAACTCGGTCTCAAACCCAATAGCATCAAACTTGCTAAACGCGCTGGTTTATTACACGATATAGGAAAAGTACCCAATGAGGAAACAGACCTCTCTCACGCTTTACTAGGCATGAAATGGGCAGAAAAATTCGGCGAACATGCTGCCGTATGTAACGCGATTGGTGCGCACCACGACGAAATTGAAATGACCCACCTCATTTCTCCAATTGTTGCCGCCTGTGATGCCATCTCAGGAGCCAGACCAGGAGCTAGAAGGGAAATACTCGAATCGTATATCAAACGTATAAAAGAACTCGAATCGCTCGCACAATCCTACAATGGAGTCGAAAAAGCCTATGCCATCCAAGCAGGAAGAGAGCTTCGTGTTATTGTTCGTAGTGATGATGTGACCGATGACGAATCAGAAGATTTGTCTTTCAAAATATCTAATAAGATTCAAACAGAAATGCAATACCCTGGGCAAATTAAAGTGACGGTTATTAGAGAAAAAAGAGCAATTAGCTACGCGCGTTAATAGAAAATAACAAGTATTTTTTGTATTGATGTATAAAAAAGCCACCACTATTAGGTAGTCGTGGCTTTTTTATCTATAAAATACTAACAAAACATAAACTACTTATATTCAACAATTTAGCACTACAATTAACCCTAATATGCGTTGTTAGCATGTCAAAACTTTGTATTTTTCGAATAATTTGATTTTTTTTTTAGAAAAAAAGTGACATTTAAACTGTTTATCCTTCCTAAAGATGTTCATTTCATGAAAAACAATTAATACTTTTTTATCTCAATAAACTTTTAATCAAGTATTTATACTCAAATTTAAACTATGATATTTACAATAAATACTCTGTTCCCCCTTTTATCTTGTTTTGACTAGATCAATAACCTATCCTTACCAACTTATAACATTATCAACTATACAATAAACAATTAAGACTCCTTCTCAAACAGCGCATTTTCACTAGACGCACCCATTTAAGTAAAGCATTGCTCTAACAATATATATATCGCCTTTACAACACTGCTAGATGGAAGTTACTGTTTGAAGAAATTATGATGTACCATTGTTTATTTAGCCCAATTAACGAGCTTTTAATACAAGCTTGAATGGCTCCTTATTGTGTAGATCTCCAATCTATTGTTATTAAGTGATGCCCAGTTTTCTATGTAAAAATTAAATTACTCATCAAAATGGACTATAAAATTAAACTTAAGAACTCACCTAAGTACGCGATAATTTCAGATGTAGTGTATCAGAAAATTGTCAATAATGAGTATCTTATGTCTATCAATTTTTTGGAAAATATTCGTATGCACTCCAATGGATACGCATTTTTTCAAAAAAATCATCCCTTAAAAGGCGGGGGATATAAAAATGAAACCATTTATCTTCATCGCTATGTTGCCGAGAAGTTTATCGCCCCTCCAAAGTCTGATAAAAAGCTGTATGTCAGCATTATCAACGGGAATAAGCTTGATTGTAGACTCGAAAACCTAGAATGGGTGCCACGTTCAGTCGCTGTTCGTAACACAAAAAAAATGTTCAATAGCACTGGTTATAGGGGCGTAGGTAAAGAAAGGAATAAGTATCGTGCCGTTATTTATGATGGCGATAAAAAGTACGATTTAGGCTTTTTTGATACTGCTGAAGAAGCAGCAGAAGCCTATAACAAAAAATCGGAAGAACTATTCGGTAAAACACGAAGTCTCAACACCATTGGTAGACCTAAAGAAAAATATAACCCTTTTAGCAGTTTAAGAAAGAAAAGCTAAAAACACATTCTGTCATCCTGTGAAAACAGAAAAGCAGGTAGTAGTTTTATACTGCTACCTGCCTATTTTTTTTAGGGACTTAACAATGTACCACGCTCGCCTCTCCTACACCAAACTTCTCCACAACCAACTCTCTTTCAAGGGTATCTCCCACGAATCTTCCCACTTCGCTTTCGTATCCACCAAATTATTAAAGGTAATCGTATCCTCATCTATCTCTCCTCGTTCCAACAATCCCTCCAAACCTTTTCGATCTGTACAACGTACCTCCTCACCTACTCGATAAGCAATTAACAAACGATTAAAAAGCTGTACACCATAGCTTGTCTCTATCTCCTTCATCATCCGTACCGAGCTATCTATCGAACAACCACTCGCACCGTACTGCTGCTCATCTACTACCAATACAATAAAATGTTGGTGTACCACTCCACCCCATGCCTTCAAACCACGTCCATGCGCTGCCCAATCTGCCACAAAAGCAGCTAAACGCGTTCCAATAACAGTAGTCTCTGCTTCCGTAAAAGCACGATCTGCTTGATAAATCCAGACCTTAGAATCTGCTGAAAAATTTGCTAATTCAGTCATAATAATACCTGTTTATCCAATTAATTTCCCTCAATCCTTCAATCCCTCATTACAAATCTTCCGCCTCCGCAATTAACTCCGCAATATCGCGTACCCGAATTTCCTCCTGTTTATCCTTCTCCTTCACTCCATCCGTCAACATCGTCATACAAAACGGACAAGCAGCCGCCACAAAATCAGGAGCCGTTTCTAAAATATCCTTTGTACGCTCCTGATTCACCCGAAGCGTTCCTTCTTCTTCCTCTTTAAACATCTGCGCTCCACCAGCCCCACAACACAAGCCACGCGACTTACAACGCTTCATCTCCACTAACTCTACATCTAAAGCCTGCAACAACTTACGAGGAGCCTCATAAATACCATTGGCACGCCCCAAATAACACGAATCATGAAAACTAATCTTCTTTCCCTTAAAATCTCCTCCTTCCACTGTCAAACGCCCCTCTTCCAATAAACCCTGCAAAAACTGTGTATGATGAATGACCTCATAATCTCCTCCCAACACCGGATACTCATTCTTCAAGGTATTAAAACAATGCGGACAAGCCGTTACAATTTTCTTCACCCCATACATATTCAAGGTCTCAATATTGGTCAATGCTTGCATCTGAAACAAAAACTCATTACCTGCCCTACGAGCCGGATCACCCGTACAAACTTCCTCTTCTCCCAATATTGCAAACGTTACCCCCGCATGATTTAACAATTTAACAAAGGCTTTTGTTATTTTTCGCGCCCGATCATCAAAACTTCCTGCACACCCCACCCAAAACAAAACCTCCACTTCTCCCCCATTCGCTGCCACTTCCGACATCAAAGGCACTTTAATTTTATTATCTGACATGGTTATTTATTATTTTATATTTTTTAAATTTCTTCAATCCCTCAATCCTTCATTCCCTCAATCACTCATTCATCTCATCTATCCACTTCATCCGATCCGATGCAGGCAACTTCCACACCGCCCCATTCGTCTCTACATTCCCAAACATCAAATTCCACTCTTCAGGTGAGTTAGCCTCTTCCAAAATCAAATAACGACGTAACTCCAAAATAATATTCACTGGGTTAATACTCACTGGACACTCTTCCACACAAGCATTACACGTTGTACACGCTTTTACCTCCTCTGCACTAATATAATCGTGAATCAAAGCCTTCCCATCATCATGTTCAGGGCCATTTTTAGCCACCTCACGCCCCTTCTCTTCCAAACGGTCACGCGTCGCCATCATAATCTTACGCGGCGACAACAACTTACCCGTCTGATTCGCTGGACAAGCATCCGTACAACGTCCACACTCCGTACACGTATAAGCATCTAGCAAGCTTTTCCAACTCAAATCCTCCACATCCTTCGCCCCAAAACGAGCAGGAGCCGCATTCGGGTCTTCTTCAGGCATCGGCAAACTAGGATCCATCATCAACTTAATCTCCTCTGTAATACGCGGCATATTCGCCATCTCCCCCTTATTAGCTCCACCATCCAATGCACCAAAATAGGCATTGGGGAAGGCGAGAACAATATGCAAATGCTTCGAAAACGGAATATAAATCAAAAAGGCAAACACCGCCACAATATGTCCCCACCAACCAAATCGCTCCAAGAAATGCAAGGTTCCCTCACTAAATCCACTAAACAAAGGCATCAACATCCCACTCACCAAAAAACCATACTCCCCATTATGCAATACCATATCCGCCGTATTCATTGTAAAAATACAGAACACCAAAAACAACTCTACATAAAGGATAATATTTCCATCCAACTTCGGCCAGCCACTCATCTCATCCATCTGAAAGCGCGGTACCTTCAATAAATTTCGACGCGATAAAAACACAATCGTCGCCACCAAAGCAAACACCGATAATAATTCAATAAAGCTGATAATAAAGGTGTAAAAACCACCCAACATCGGCCAAAAAATGCGGTGAATCCCCGTCATTCCATCCAAAATGATCTCAATCAATTCGATCTGTGTCACCAAAAAAGCAACATAAATGCACAGGTGAAACACTGCCGGAATCATATTCCGAAACATCTTTTTCTGCCCCAAAGCCAACAATGTCATGTTCTTTAATCGCTGTTGCGGCTGATCCGACCGATCTTCCGCCTTTCCCATTTTGATATTCCGATAAATCTCCTTCGCTTTAATACTAAAAAGCAAGGCCGTTACCAGCAAAATGGAATTAAAAATCACCTGTTGTACCAAACGAGGCATGTCAATTAGCAATAACTCCATAAAATCTTTGTTTAAAAAGAATGTATTTTCAGAAGATAACTTAATTTTTTTATTTTTGGGCGTGTCCTTTTTTGTTTGATGCCTGTCGATGCGTCTACGCATCAACAAACACCAAACAAAAAAGGTCGGGCTATCCGCTTGTAGTTGCCTCATACCCACTTGTTCAGCTTATGTCTAGCAGTGTCTTCCTCCGTCAGCCCTGCTAGTCCTTGCTTCACAAAGTGGCTATTTCGCCAAGCTACCGCTACTATCCCTCACGCGAAAACAATGATCGGGTGATTGAATGACAGAATGATTGAATACATTCACTCATTCACTCATTATTCTAGCCAAAGCTAAAAAAAACCCTCTAACTATACTAAAAAACCAATCAAATGAATACAATAAAATCTTTTTTACTCGTACTTTTTCTAGCACCATGTATTTTACTAGCCCAAGAACAACCCCAACAAGCCACCGAAGGGCCAGGAAGTACCAACTATAAGCACGATGCCGTCACTATGTTCGACTACGGACAAGACCCAACAGGTTTCCTACTATTCGAACCCGCTGACCCAAAACCCGAAACAGCGGATGTCGTCATCTTCAATCACGGACTAGGGCAAACCAACCCCAAAAACTACGGCGCATGGATCGAACACCTTGTTAGAAGAGGCAACATCGTTATCTTCCCCCGCTACGAAATATATGGCGACACCCCCGTAGAAGAATTTGTGGTCAACGCAGCGGCAGGCATCGTAGCTGCACTAGATACCCTACAACATACAGGCCATGTTCAAGCAGCCAGTGAAGAAATTGTAATGGTCGGCCACTCTTACGGAGGCATTATCACTGCCAACCTCGCTGTTTTAAGCGAAACACTCGGTTTGCCACCTATTAAAGGAGCCATGATTGCACAAGGCTACTACGGCGATGACATGGCTCTAGAAGCCTATAACACCTTCCCTACTGACATGAAACTACAACTAGTAGTGGGCGAACGCGACATATTAGTGGGCAGCACCCTTGCAGACAAACTATTCGACCAAGCAAATGTAGAACCACAATTCCTCAATTATATCACCCACTTTGTAGACAATCATGGTGATACTAATCTTCGCGCTTCACACGACGAACCTCTCTCCGTCAATGACGCTTATGACAATGGAGCTTCTAATGTATTTGTACTAGGCGGCGGCGCACTTGCCAAAACGGATGCCGTAGACTTCTACTGTTACTGGAAACTATTTGACGCGCTTGTTTCCTGCGCCCTCCACAACGAAGATTGTGACATCGCGTTTGGCAATAGCCCCGAACAACGCTTTATGGGTACTTGGAGCGATGGCACTCCCGCCAAAGAACTACAAGTAGATATTATCTATGCACTAGGTAATGAACACGCCCCTACCCTACCTATCACCTTCACACAACACCCTTACCACCTCGAATTACACATTCCTCAAGCCATTTCACAGGCACAAATCACGCTTTTCGACCTTACAGGAAAAGCCCTCACTAGCCAACAGCAACAACAAGTGCAAACCGAACAGGTCATCACTATCCCTCTCCCCAAAACAATGACCAATGGGCTGTATATTATTGAAGTAAAAAGCAAAGATGGAGTAGC
>JAHDCM010000028.1:2166-14931 GCA_020629895.1 Bacteroidota bacterium | reverse complement strand
ACAGTGACGGTATAGGTGGTAGTGGTAGTAGGATTTGCATTAGGCGTAGCAATATTAGGATTGTCTAAGGTGGTTATATTGTCCCATTGATAGTTTACTCCTCCACTAGCATTTAAAGTCGTAGAGGCACCTGCACAAATGCTAACAGGCGGGCCAGCACTTGCTGTTAGTGATGAAGTAACAGTGATGGTTACTTGGTCAGTATCTGTACATCCATTGGCATCTGTTACTGTTACTGTATAAGTCGTAGTAGCAATAGGTGTAGCAGTAGGACTTGCAACAGTAGTATTATTTAAAGTACCTCCATTATCCCATTGATAGGTGATGCCACCTGATGCCATTAAGGTAACAGACTGTCCTAGACAAATACTTGTTGCTGTTCCTGCATTAGCTATGGGAGCTGGTGCGACAGTTACAATTACTTGATCTGTTTCTGCACATCCATTCGCATCTGTAATCGTTACGGTGTAAGTGGTGGTGGTAGATGGACTTGCTACTGGATTAGCAATCAACGAATTACTTAATGTACTTGCATTATCCCATTTGTAGGATATACCACCTGATGCATTTAAGGTGACCGGTTGCCCTGCACAAGAAGTGACATCTTGTCCTGCATTGGCGAAATTTGAAGTGGTAGAAATGGCGCAACTTGCATTTGGAGATAGATAAGAAAAACCGTTGGAAGCTGCTAGGTAACTTTGAAAGTTGCTCCATTGTGTACAGTCATGTTTTAACCAATAATCTAGCCAGGGGATGATGGCATCTAGGGTCTGTATGTGTTGGTCGCCTAAGCTGATAAAAGGCCCCCAACCAAAAAGACAGACGAAGCCTTCGGCAGTGTAGCAAGAACCTGCATCACCAGAGCCATCGGTGAATTGACAGTGAGAGGCTCCTGTTATTTCCATATACACCTTGCAATTGGCAACAGAGGCATTGTGCATGTCTAGTTGGTCTACTCCTGCACCTGGACCAAAGGCAGGAGGGGCTACACAATCTTCAGCACCATCTAGTGTTAACATTGGAATGCTTAATCCTGATGCTGCTGCTTGAGCTGAAGGAGTTGTTTCTGCGGCAGCCATCGTTACGACTGTGGTAATTCCTGAATGTGCGCCAACGATAGCAGAACCTCCCCCCATCGAATGCCCCATAATTGCGGATTCGGGAGCTACTTTGTTGAAGAAAAAGCTACTTGTAGTGCTACCTTGTGTTTGTAATTCACTAATAACAAAAGCAAGGTCGGCACCAAAGTCTCCATGACTTGGAGAACCTCCTCCTTCAGTAGTAGGAAAAGCGACTATATAACCAAGTGGTACTAACGCGTCTTTGATGAAATCGTAGGCATTGGTGCCAATGGTGAAACCATGCCCAAATGAAACAATTGGGAACTGGCAGTCTGCTACTGGTGTGTTGGTGCCAGCTGTGGTAGCAGGATAGTAAATTTCGGTGGGTATAGATCGTCCACTACGCGATGGATCGGTAAAAGTGATATTGGTATCTCCAATTGGAAAAGGTTGGGCAAATGCTTCCTTGAAAGGTAAAGCCAATAAAGAGAAAATGAGTAATAGTAGTATTTTTTGTAATGACATGATGAATAGGATATAGCAAAAAAGAAGTGGTTATGAGAAATATGAAATACGTTTATGTGTACAATAAAATTAACACTTTGTTGATGACTCGTATATCTTTTTAGGAAAAAAGTTGAAAAAGGGCTTTGCGCAAGGGATAGTAGCGGTAGCTTGCCGAAGTAGACAGGTAGTGCTGCTACAACTAGCAGGGCTGACGGAGGAAGACACTGCTAGTTGTTTAGCAGAACACCTTGTCTACAAGGCAACTACAAGCGGATAGCCCGACCCCAATTCCTATATTTTATCCGCCTTAGTTCATGCGAAGCATAAGAACGGGCGGATAAAATATAGGAATTGGGGATGCGCCCAGAGTTATTGGTGATTGGGTGAATGGATGATAGGGTGATTGAGGATGAAAATTTTTATAGTGCTTGTAATGCTACGAGGCGTCTATAAATGCCATTTTCTTGAAGGATGAGCGATTTGTGACTACCTCGCTCAACGATTTGCCCTTTATCTAGGACAATAATTTCATCGGCAGATTGAATAGTAGATAGCCGATGGGCAATAACGATAGAAGTGCGATTTTTCATGAGTTGTAGGAGTGCTTCTTGAACGAGTTTTTCGGAAGCGGCATCCAATGAGGAGGTGGCTTCATCAAGGATGAGAATAGGTGGGTTTTGTAATATCGCACGGGCAATGGTGAGGCGTTGGCGTTCACCTCCACTCAATTTGCAGCCACTATCACCTATATTGGTGTGATAACCGTTTTCTTGTAGGGTGATAAATTGGTGAGCATTGGCTATTTTGGCGGCTTTGATAACGGCTTCTTCAGCAACTTGCTCCATACCAAGTGCAATATTATTGAAAATGGTATCATTGAATAGTAGTGGCTGTTGGGTAACAATTCCCATTAATTGTCGTAGGTCTTGTAGTTTGTATTGACGAATGTCTTGCCCATCCAGTAAAATTTGTCCTTTTGTTGCATCGTAAAAGCGGGGTAGTAAATCGGCTAGGGTGGACTTGCCTGCCCCAGAGGCTCCTACAAGAGCGATGATGCTGCCTTTGGAAATGGTGAGGTTGATATTGGATAGGGTAGGGATATGAGGGGTATAAGCAAAATGAACGTCTTTGAATTGAATCTGTTGTTGAAAGGTATCAATGTTGGTTGCTTGTGGATGATCTTGAATGGTGGTAGGGGCATCGATGATACTGGCAACTCGATCTACGGAGGCGATTCCTTTTTGGATGTGGTAAAAGGCGTTGGAGAATGATTTGGCGGGAGAAAGAATTTGAGAGAAAATGACCATAAAGGCGATGAATGTTTCGGCTTGTAGGGTGCTTGTTTCTGATAACACCAGCCGACCACCAAAATAAAGGACAATGGCAACGATACAGATGCTCAGAAACTCGGAAAGGGGAGAGGAGAGGTCGTTGCGTCGTTGCATGGATTTAAGGAGGCGGTAATGAGCTTGGTTGATGTCTTGAAAGCGTTGAAATTGCTGCCCTTGCGCATTAAACCCTTTGATTACTCTTAGTCCAGTAATAGACTCTTCGATGATGGTCATGAGTTGACCTAGTTTGCCTTGTGCTTGGAGGGATTTTTTTTTGAGGGTTTTGCCAATTTTTCCAATAATGAAACCTGTTATGGGTAGTACGAGAAGCACAAATAGGGTTAGTTGTGGACTGATAATAAGCATAGAGGCGAGGTAGATGATGATCGTAATCGGTTCGCGGAAGGTGACTTCTAAGAAGCTCATGATGCTCCATTCGATTTGTTGAATATCAGTGGTGAGACGTGCTGTTAGATCGCCTTTGCGTTCTTTACTAAAGTAAGAGATGGGTAGATGGAGCATTTTTTGAAATACATTTGCTCTAATGTCGCGTACCACTCCACTTCGAATACCAGCCATAAAGTGTAAGGCACCGTATCGGAATAGGTTTTTGAGGAAGAAGACGAGGATGACTGTACAGCATACAAATAGCAGGGCGGGTAGTTTGCCTTCTTGTAAAATAATTTGACTAAGATAGTAGTTGAAGGAGCCTGTTATCCATTCGGTAGAGAGGCTAAAGGTGGGTTTCTCGAGTAGTGGGGCTTGCTTGTCGAAGAGGATATTTAAGAAGGGAATGACCATAACGAGTGATACTAATGAAAAGATCACTGCTAGAATGTTCAAGAATATGTTTATTATTGCAGGAACTTTGTAGGGGTGAATATAGCTTAGTACTCTGAGAAATCCATTCATAAGAGACAAAGATAAGGAATGTACGACGTGTGATATGCGACGTGCCATGTTTTTTTTGCTATTGGAAAAAGGATTGCTTGGATGTAGTAGGGATATTGATGAATAAATTTAATGTAAACTAATTTTTTATAGATGGCATCTATACGACAAGAACAAGTGGCGAGTTTGATTAAGCAGCATCTAGGAGATGTTTTTATTAAGGATGGGCGAGGCATTTATGGAAATGCTTTTGTAACCATTACCAATGTACGCCTTACGCCTGATTTGATGATTGCGCGTGTTTATTTGAGTGTATATAATATACCAGATAAGCAAGAGGTGGTAGATATTGTAGAAAGCCAAAATTATTTGGTGCGTAAATTATTAGGGCAACGTATTCGCAATAAAGTGCGTCGGATTCCTGAATTAGAGTTTTATTTGGATGATACACTAGATGAAGTATTTCGAATGGGACAGTTATTTGATAAATTGCGGGAAGAGGATGGAAAGGAAGGAGATGAAAAAGACGAGGAAGAATAAATGTTTTGTAATTACTGTATATACGCGCGATGATTTTTATTTAATGAGCCTATGAATATAGCCCTAAATATAGCCAAACGTTATTTGATTGCTCGTAAATCGACGAATGCAATCAATATCATTACCCTTGTATCTATTGTAGGTGTGGCAGTTATCACGACGGCCCTGCTACTTGTTTTGTCTGTGTTTAATGGCTTTGATGACTTGGTGACTTCCTTGTATGATACCTTTAACCCCGATATTAAAGTAATAGCTAAAGAAGGGAAAACCTTTGTGGTTGATGAGCAAACGTTGGAAGCGTTGGGAAAAATGGAGGGAGTAGTTGCTTATTCAAAGGTATTGGAGGAAAATGCGATGTTTCAGTATCGCGATAAGGTAGTAATTGGTCGATTGAAAGGAGTAGATGACGCCTTTGTGAATGTGTCACAGGTGGATACGGCTGTTTTTGAAGGAGAGTTTTTACTGAAAGGAGAAGAACACAATTATGCGGTCATTGGACGCTCCTTACGTGATTTGTTAGGGGTGAATATTTACAATGATTTTGCTAATTTGAAGGTGTTTTTACCAAAGAGAGAAGGAAAGGTAAAGGCAACAATGCCTAATAACTCTTTTAAACAAGAAATTATTTATCCAAAGGGTTCCTTTTCTATTCAGTATGACTATGACAGCAAGTATGTATTTGTGCCTATCGAATTTGCACAGAAAATGTTAGATTATAAAGAGGAGGTAAGTGCCATTGAGATTGCACTTGATTCGACTTATAATACAAATCGCTTACAGGGGCAACTAAAAGAACTATTTGGTTCGTCTTATATTGTGAAGAATCGCTATCAACAGGATGAGATGTTGTACAAGGTCATGCAAACTGAAAAATGGGCAGTCTATTTTATATTGACCTTCATCTTATTGGTTGCTTCTTTCAATATCATTGGTTCTTTGTCTATGATTGTGATCGAGAAAAATCGTGATATTGGGATTTTGAAGGCAATGGGAGCAACGAAAGGCATGATTCGTCGCATCTTTATTTTAGTGGGTAGTTTGTTGGGATTACTTGGAGCAGTCATTGGAATGGTGCTTGCTGTGGTGATTTGTTTGGCGCAACAGTATTTCAAAATCGTGCGCATGGATGGTAATTCTTTCTTGGTAGATGCTTATCCTGTAAGTATGCGTTGGGAAGATTTTGTATTAGTTTTTTTAACAGTTGTAACAATCACTATTATAGCCTCTCTTTTTCCTGCTCAAAGAGCTGCCGAACAAAATCAATTATTACAAGGAGAATAGTGCTTGTGTTTATAAATCTAACATAATAATTAAATATTTATTTCTGATTATCATGCCTTTTGGCTGTTTTTTTGTTATTTTTGTTTTGAGCTGATAACCTATATGTATTGATATTATTCCTTTCTAAAGTTTATAAATGGCATTTTGATCTGTAAAACATTATAGATCAAAGTTATTTAACCCTTTCTCTTTATAAGTATTAAAGTTTTCATCTCTTTTTTGAATAGAGATGTGATTTCTTATTTGCTTAGTCTACTTACTAGTTATGAAGCAAACTGATGCTATTGTAAGTAGAGTAAGAGAGTTGTGTCATTTTTTAATTACTAGAAACGTTGTCGTAATATGCCGTATCAATATCCAAAATTAGTTGTTATTAGTGCAGCTATCAGTGACCAAGAAGAGGTAATTCACTTCTTTGAAAGGGCAGATTATCTGCTAGAGGAAATGGCATTTATTATACTTGCTTCTCACGATGAAGAACAAGAAAAGTTAATGCATATTTTAGCACATCGCTGTAATGGCTTATGTACACAACAGGTAGATGAATATACTGCTTTAGAGGCAGGTAATATTTACTTCATTCCTCACGGAAAACATATCGTGTTGAATGAAGGAGCTTTTGTGCATAATAATGCGATGAACTCCCGTACCTTTTCTTCCAATAATTCTTTTTGGGAATCAGTTGCTACTTACCATGCAGGTGCCACCTGTATCAGCATGCAGGTTGATCCTGCCCATTTAGATGGGATGTTATTAGTGCGTGATGCTGGAGGAATGATGTTACTGCAAGAAACAGGTGTAAATACAAGCGTTTCCAGAAGACAAACCTTTCTAGCCGAGTTCGATTATATCTTGAAGGCAGAGAATATGCCTTTTATCATTAAGCATCATCAAAGTGAGCAGTTTGATTGGATAGAGGAAGAAGAATTAAACTACTCAATTCCTCCTTCTGCTACTGATCAGGTCGATTATAGTACTACTGTTGGAGGGCAAGTACTGGCCCCCGCGCAATTTAACGAATGGGCAGCAAAGCAATTCAGTCCTGCTGTCCTTTTTATCTGTCCCATTACTGGTATTATGGTACATGCTACCGATTCTGTAAGAAGAATCTTACTATTGCCATCTGATTTTCAAGGGCAGGTCTATACTGGTTTAAGCCAAAAAAATATTGTACAAGCTATTGGACAGGTAATAGAAAATATTGAGCAAAAAAAACAAGCGGTTTATGTACATGAACTTATAGTGGAGGAATTAGTTACTAATAAGCAAGCCAATATGATTCGTTTGGTAGCCAAGAAAATGAAAGTAGATGAACGACCATTACTTGTATTAAAGTTAGAGGCAGATTATTGGACAAATGAGGAACTACAAATTTCGGAGCAGGATATTTGGGGAATGGATGAAACCTATCGGAAAAAAATTAATGAGCTAGGAGAATTAAATGATGATCTAACAAATATTTTACAAAGTACCGACATCGGTACCTTGTTTTTAGATAATGAATTGAAGGTTCGAAAATTTACCAATTCTATTTTACAACACCTTTACCTAAAAGAATGTCAACTAGGGGTGTCTATTAAGGATTTAGCTTGGCTCATCAAATATGAAGACTTAGTTAGTGACGCCATTCAGGTATTACAAACAAAACGTTTTATTGAACGGGAAGTTGAACATGAAAATGGAGAATGGTTTCAAGTGCGTATCCATCCTTATGCAACAGCCGATTATACCATTAATGGTTTAGTGATTACCTTTCTCAAGGTTTCTAATATCAAAAAATTAAAGGTCAGATTAAATGAGCTATCTGAAGAATTAGAAAAGCAGGGATTGGAATTGGTACGGACAATGATGGAATTAAGAGAGGAGGTGAGTCGTAAAAAAGAAAATGCGGCTAACTTAGCACAACAAAATGCATTATTAGCTTCTGTCCTTAATAGCATGTCTGATGGAATAATTGCCATTAATGAAGAAGGGCAAGTGTTTATGTTAAATGAAATGGCAACAGCTATTAGTGGAATAGAAAAAGGAGGGTCGCTTGCTAGTTGGATGGAGACAAAAGAGTTTCTACATATTGGAACACATCGCCTATTATCTAATGACTCAAATCCATTTCACTTAATTTTAAAAGGAAATGAAATTCATAATATAGAAATTGGTGTCCAGCAAAAGGGGGATTTGGGCTTACGTTATTGGAAAGTGAATGCCTTGCCACTCCGATTACAATATGAAGGAGGCAAAGGAATTGTCATTGCGATTAGTGATATTACCCGCCAAAAATTGTATGAAATTTCACTACATGAAAGCGAACAAACCAAAAAAGCGATTCTTGAAGCCATACCAGATGTACTGTTTCGACTTAATAAGGAAGGAATTTGCCTAGATTATATTCCTAATGCAGATCAAAGTAATATCCCAACTGCCGCTTTTGTAGATAACCATATTTGCGATGTACTTCCTACTTATGCAGGGCAAGGTATTATGGAAACAATGGAACTCGTCTTAAAAGGCAAAACCATGCAAACATACCATTTTGAAGTACTAGAAAATGATGTGTTCCATTTTTATGAAACACGTATTTCAATCGTAAAAGACAATGAGGTACTTTGCATGATTCGAGATATTACAGATCAAGTCGTAGCAGAAGAAGCCATGCAAAAAAGTGTATCCTATTTTCGACAAATGATTACGATGAATCCTGCGCCAGTAGTGCTACATGATCGAAAGGGAAAAATTAAAGAAGCTAACCCCGCATTATTAAAAATGATAGGAGCTACTTCCATCGAAGACATCGAAGACCGTAGTGTATTTAGCTTTATTGTGCAAAATAATCAACGTAATGAGGCTAAAACAGCTATTAAGAGGGGATATACCGATGAATTCCCAGATACCAAAGCTTGTTATTCTCTCAAACGATTGGATGGAAGTCTCATAAAAGTAGAGGCAACAGGAACGATTATTACCTACCAAAATCAATTAATTGTACAAGTCGTATTGAAAGAGTTATAACGTCATTATGGTTGCTACACGACAATGATACGAGTTATTTATAGGTGTATTAATATTTTCAAGCAACGTTTTACAATAAAAGAACCGTTATATGGTTGTGTTTCTACTGAAACTTATTTTTGCCAGTCTCCTATAAAAATAGTAATTTTGCGGTTCTATGATGACCAAACCTTTCTTATATACAACGCTAATTAGTCTATTGGTGATTATGTTCACCACTTCTTGTGGACAATCCTACCAAAAAGTTCTTAAAAGTACCGACTTCAAATTTAAGTATGAAAAAGCCATAGAGTACTATGATAAAGAAGTGTACACCAAAGCCATTCCGCTTTTGGAAGAACTGCGTACCTATGTAGGAAATCAAGACATTGAGAAGATTAGTTTCCTATATGCCAATGCTCATTTTGGAAACAAAGATTATATCACAGCTGCTTACTACTTCAAAACATTTGCCGACTTTTATCCGAAAAGTGTTTATGTGGAAGAAGCCGCATTTATGATTGGATATTGCTACTATAAACTTTCTCCGCGTACCTCACTCGAACAAACCTACTCCCTAAAGGCAATTGACGCTTTTCAGTTATTTATCAATGCACATCCTTATAGTGAAAAAGTGGCAGAAGCAAATGGGCTGATTGATGGAATGCGTAAAAAACTAGAAGAAAAGGCCTTTGAAAGTGCGTTCTTGTACTATAAAATTAAAAGCTATAAGGCTGCTATCAACAGTTATAAAAACTTGTTGAACGAATTTCCCGATACAGAACGTAAAGAGGAAATTAATTTTATGGTGTTGAAATCTCGTTTTGAACTTGCACAGAAGAGTATCGAATCTAAAAAAGAAGAACGATTTAAAAATACGGTTGAATCGTATTATACATTCGTCGATCAATATCCCGAAAGTCAATACATCAAGGATGCAGAACGCATCTATGATATGAGCAATAAAAATTTAGTAAAATATAAATCCAATGAGTAAGAAAAAAAAGTGGTTCAGTATTTCTCCAAGTATTGAAGCGCGTAACCTTTCAGAAATAGAAGCCAAAACAGGAAATATCTACGAATCTATTCGAGTGATCAATGCTCGTTCCAAACAGCTTTCTTCAAAGTTGAAAGAAGAGTTAGTTTCCAAACTCAACGAATTCGCTTCTACAACAGATAGCTTGGAAGAAATTCATGAAAATAAAGAGCAAATCGAAATCTCTCGATACTACGAAAGAATTCCACACGCTACCTTACTGGCTCTCGAAGAATTTATGGATGATAAGTTGTATCACCGCTATCGAGAAGGAAGAAAGCGTAAGTAGTAGTAGCTAAATAAATCTAAACAAGATGTCCAACAGTCTGTCAGGAAAAAAAATACTTCTAGGCGTCTGTGGAAGTATTGCTGCCTATAAAGCAGCAATTTTGACGCGTCTACTGGTCAAGCAAAAAGCAGAAGTGCAAATTTTGATGACCGAAGCAGCCACCCACTTCATTAGCCCACTTACCCTCTCTACACTTTCCAAACGTAGCGTCATTAGTCGCTTTTTTGATGATGGACATGAACAATGGAACAACCATGTAGAACTCGGATTGTGGGCAGATGCTTTCTTAATTGCTCCTGCTACTGGAAGTACCATTGCCCGCCTAGCAACAGGAATGTGTAATGATGTATTAGCAGCCACCTACCTCTCTGCACGTTGCCCCGTGTTTGTCGCACCTGCTATGGATCTTGACATGTGGCAGCATCCCGCAACGCAACGCAACATTCAACTCCTAAAAGATGCCTCTAACCAAATAGTGCCAGTAGGTAATGGCGAATTAGCCAGTGGACTAAATGGCCCAGGAAGACTCGCAGAACCAGAAGAAATAATGCTATTTCTACAACAATTCTTTGAAAAACAATCCCCAACAAAACAACAAGCATTAAAAGGTGAAAAAGTCCTCATTACAGCAGGGCCTACCTATGAACCGATTGACCCTGTTCGATTTATTGGAAATCGCTCTTCAGGACGAATGGGAATTGCTTTAGCAGAAGCCGCAGCAGCACAAGGAGCGCAAGTAAGCTTAGTACTAGGGCCTACCGATCTTCGACCCGCTAGTCATGCAGCAATAGAAGTCGTACCTGTACAAACTGCTCAACAAATGTTTGATGCAACAGTACAACGATTTCCCAATGCAACCATTGGTATTTTAGCCGCTGCCGTAGCAGATTATACACCTTTAGAGACTAGTGATGTAAAGATTAAAAAGAAAACGAGTGACCTAGTTTTACACCTCACCAAAACAAAAGATATTCTAGCGCATCTTGGAAGCATTAAAACTGCTCAACAACGATTGGTCGGCTTTGCACTCGAAACCAACAATGAGGAAGAAAATGCACACAAAAAATTAGTGAAAAAAAACCTCGATTTTATTGTACTCAATTCATTGAGAAACAAAGGAGCAGGGTTTCGGCACAAAACCAACCAAATAACAATTTTAGATCGTCATAATAATAAGCAATATTACGAGTTAAAATCTAAAGAAGCAGTTGCACAAGATATTATTCAGTACCTTGTACATCATTTTTAGAAGATCAAATTTATCTATCATGAGATATATCATCGCTACACTATGTTTATGCTTGTGTATGTTAGCAAAACCACTAATGGCACAAGAACTGAATGCTAAAGTTATTATCCAAGCTCCCAAACTCAAATTGGTCAGCCCCAAAGTGTTTAAAACCTTAGAAAGCGAAATTCAAGCTTTTCTAAACCAACAGAAATGGACGAATGACCAATTCAAACAGGATGAACGAATCGAATGTAGCTTTCTCATCTCTATTACTGATGAATTGTCACCTTCTAGCTTCCAAGCAAAGGTAACAGTGCAGTCCAACCGACCTGTCTTTAATTCGAGTTACAATACCTTATTGCTCAATCACCAAGATAAAGACTTTGCCTTTAGCTATGTCGAGTATGAACCACTCGAATTTAATGACAACGCCTACTTATCTGAACTAACGTCATTATTGGGCTTTTATGCCTATTTGATTATAGGACTAGATTATGACACCTTTTCACCACTAGGAGGACAACCACACTATGTAAAAGCACAAGAAGTGGTGACACAAGCACAAAGGTCCTCTAGTAAAGGCTGGAAGGCATTTGGTAGCAAACGTAACCGTTATTGGATGGTCGAAAACTTACTAGATAAAAGATTTGAACCAATGCGACGAGGGTTATACGAATATCACCGTAAAGGATTAGATATGATGTACGATAAGCCAGAACTTGCACGAAGGTCTATTATCAAATCACTAGGAATGGTGCAAGGTGTACACAAAAATGTACCCAACTCAATGGGCGTAAATAGTTTTATCAATGCAAAAGGAGATGAGGTTATTAGTGTCTTTTCTGACCCCAAAGTACCCGCACCCGATAAAATGAAAGCCTTTAATGCAATGGTTGCACTTGATCCTGCAAACTTGCAACTCTATCAATCAATTAATAAGAAAACAGGAGCATTACCTCCAGGCGGTCTCCCAAATAAGGGGAGACGCGGAAAGTAGATCATAAAAAAACACGAATGAATCAAGTTACAAAAACGTCAATACCAATTGCTCCTCAAAAAGCACATGAACATACCATTCATGAACATACACGATTAGACCCTTACTATTGGATGCGAGAGCGAGAAACGGCAGCCGTTAAAGATTACTTAGAGCATGAAAATGCTTATGTAGAGGCAATGATGGAACATACCAAACCGCTTCAAGAAGAACTCTACAACGAAATTGTAGGGCGAATCAAAAAAACCGATATGTCAGTGCCTTATTTCCTAAAAGGGTACTACTATTATAGTCGCTACGAAGAAGGAAAAGAATACGCCATTTACTGCCGCAAACCAGAAAGCCTTGAGGCAACAGAAGAAATAATACTAGATGTAAACGAATTAGCCCAGGGGCAGGACTTTTGCCAGGCAGTAGGGCTACAAGTAAGTGAGGATCAACAACTTTTATGCTTTGGCTTAGATACCGTAGGAAGAAGGCAATATACCCTATATGTCAAAAATCTACAAACAGGCGAATTACTAAGCGATAAAATTGAAAATACAGTAGGACATGCTTGTTGGTCAAATGACAACCAATACCTCTTCTATACTGTGCAAGACGAAACCCTACGAAG
>JAHDCM010000028.1:0-2066 GCA_020629895.1 Bacteroidota bacterium | reverse complement strand
GGTCAAATGACAACCAATACCTCTTCTATACTGTGCAAGACGAAACCCTACGAAGCCATAAAATTTTTCGCCATAAATTAGGAGAAAAAGCAAGTAACGACCTTGAAATATTTCATGAAGAGGACGAGACCTTCTATACATTCGTCTATAAAACAAAGTCTGGTCGCTTTTTAATGATCGTTTCTAATAGTACGCTCAGCAAAGAGTACCGCTTTTTAGACGCTAATAACCCAACAGGTGCCTTCCAACTGGTAGAAGCCCGAAAACGTGACCACGAATACAGTGTGTCACATTATGGCGATTATTTCTACATCGTTACCAATCACGAAGCCCAGAATTTTCGCCTCATGAAAACACCTGTTAATCAAACAGGCATCGAAAATTGGCAAGAAGTAATCCCACATCGAAAAGAAGTCTTTTTAGATAGCATTGAACTGTTTAAAAAATACCTTGTTCTCGAAGAACGCAAAAATGGGTTACTACAAATTCGAATACTAACTTGGGATGGTAAAGAAGACTACTACCTCCAATTTGAGGAACCCGCTTATACCGCCTACGTGTACAACAACCCCGCCTTCGACACCACCGATCTGCGATTTACCTATACCTCCATGAAAACCCCCAACTCTGTGTATTCCTTCAATATGGAAACACAAGAGCGACAATTACTAAAAAGGCAAGAAATACTAGGTGGTTTCGATAGCGATAATTACGAAGTAGAACGTCTGTACGCAACAGTGAGAGATGGAGCGAAAGTGCCTATTTCACTTATTTATCGCAAAGGCACCAAAAAAGATGGAAATGCCCCACTTTTACTCTATGGATACGGCTCTTATGGCGTCTGCATAGATCCCTATTTCAGTTCTGCCCGTCTAAGCCTTATCGACCGTGGTTTTATCTTTGCCATCGCACACATTCGTGGAGGCGAAGAAATGGGCCGTCAATGGTATGAAGATGGAAAACTCCTCAAAAAGAACAATACCTTCTACGATTTTATTGACTGCGCCGAATTTTTAATAGCCGAAAAATATACCTGCACCGAACAATTATTTGCCGAAGGAGGAAGTGCAGGAGGTCTATTAATGGGTGCCGTTATCAACCTACGTCCCGACCTATTCAAAGGCATCATGGCCGCTGTCCCTTTTGTAGATGTCGTTACTACCATGCTCGACGATAGTATTCCCCTCACCACTGGCGAATATGATGAATGGGGAAATCCCAACGATAAAACGTATTACGAATACATGCTATCGTATTCTCCCTATGATAATATCGAAGCGAAAAACTATCCCGCAATGCTCGTTACAACGGGTTTTCACGACTCACAAGTGCAGTATTGGGAACCCGCAAAATGGGTCGCACGCCTACGAGAACTGAAAACGGATAAAAACCTTCTCCTATTTCAAACAGATATGTCCTCAGGACATGGAGGGGCGTCTGGGCGTTTCAAACGCCACAAATTAACCGCCCTAGAATTTGCTTTTTTATTGGATCAAGCAAAAAAGTAATATTCACCCAATCATCCCATCATCCAATCACCAATAACTCTGGGCGTGTCCCCATTTTTGCCAATCAACCTGTTATGTTTCGTGTAAATGCCAAGCCTTACCTACTCACACCTTCCTTTCAACCTGACAGGTTTCGATTGGCAAAAATGGGGTCGGGCTATCCGCTTGTAGTTGGCTTGCAGAAAAGGTGTTCGGCAACTACGCCTAGCAGTGTCTTCCTCCGTCAGCCCTGCTAGTCGTGCCTCACTACCTTTCCGCTGCGCCAAGCTACCACTACTATCCCTCACGCGGTAAACAATGAGTGAATGTAGGGGCGATCCCTTGTGGTCGCCCAATGCTGAATGATTGAATGAATTAGGCTGCTGCCAGCGTCATCGCTGGTGGCAAACACGACAAAGCACAGCGGCTAGACCACATCGTTCCATCGCCCAAACGTAAATCGTTCCATCGTCCATCGTTCCATCGTCGTTATGAAAAAACAACCTATCAATCCACAGCCACCCATTGAAAAAGAAGCCCTAAAAATAGGGAAAGCCAAAAAATACGCGGCTGGCAAAA
>JAHDCM010000027.1 GCA_020629895.1 Bacteroidota bacterium | reverse complement strand
TGTGATATAGTTGGAAGATGGATTATTGATGGATTGGAGGAATCAACACTTTATGAATTTACTGATGAATTGCGCTATTCCATTTATAGTACGACTCCTGGAGTATTTGGTACGATAGAAGATGCTATTCCTAATCCACATACGTATGAGATGGTAGGGGATTCTTTAATTATTGATTTGAATTTTGGTAATTATTCCAGAACTGTTCCTGTTTATAAATGTGACTGTAATGTAGTAGAATTACAGGGGAATGGCGGTGCTACCATTTTGTATAAAGAAGCGTATATACTTGGAGATTGTAATGAATGATTTTTTGTAGGAATATTTTTAGATCTAATTGGAATGAAGAAAAGATGTAAAATATTAGCGATTGTGGGCGCGCGGCCTAATTTTATTAAAATTACCCAATTTGAACGGGCATTTGGCGCGTATCCTGATGAGTTTGAATACCGTTTGTTGCATACGGGGCAGCATTTTGATGAAAATATGTCGAAGGTGTTTTTTGAGCAGTTGCGATTGACGAAGCCGCATTATCATTTGGAGGTGCGAGATTTAACGCCAGCAACACAGATTGGGAAGATTATTATGGCTTTGGAAGGGGTGTTGGTGGAGTATCAGCCTGATTTGATGATTGTGGTAGGGGATGTGAATTCGACCTTAGCAGCGGCGATTGCAGCGAATAAAACGGGTACTAAATTGGCACATGTAGAGAGTGGTTTGCGGAGTTATGATCGAACGATGCCAGAGGAGGTGAATCGGGTGTTGACGGATGAAATTGCTGATTTGTTGTTTGTGACGGAGCAGATTGGCGTGGAGCATTTACTAGCCGAAAAGAAAGACCCTGCCAAGATTTTTTTGACAGGAAATAATATGATTGATACCTTAGTGGCTTTTGATAAAGAAATTCAGGAGCAACCGATTTTGGAACAGTTGGGAGTGCAGTCGAAAGAGTATGTGTTGGTGACGATGCATCGACCAGTGAATGTAGATACGGAGGAGCAGTTGCAAAAATTGGTGGAGATTTTGACTTTTATTGCAGATAAACGCAAGTTGGTATTTCCAATTCATCCGCGAACCTTACGGAAGTTGAAGGCGTATCACTTATTAGAGGCGGTAGAGAACCATCCTAATATTGTGAATACGCCTGCCCTTGATTTTTTGTCGTTTCAAAAGTTGATTCAACATGCTTATTTTATGTTGACCGATAGTGGGGGAGTGCAGCAAGAAACGACTTTTCGGGAGGTGCCCTGTTTGACTTTGCGCGATACGACTGAATTATTGTCTACGATAGAGATGGGTACGAATGAGTTGATTTCGTTTGATATGGATTTGATTAAGGAAAAAATTGCAGCGATTGAGGCAGGAACTTTTAAGCCGAATAGTTGCGTGCCGCCTATGTGGGACGGCAAGGCAACGGATCGGATGGTGGAAGTGATACGGGATTATTTTAGTAAGTTATAATTATGGGTGAGGGTAAAGAAAAAGTGCTGTACGTCGCTCCTTCGATGTCTACTTTTGTCAAATCTGATCTTCGATTATTATCGGGTATTTATCAGGTGGAGGTGAATACCTATGATTGGCGAAAAAAAAGTCGTGTTCCTTTTTATCTATTTCATCAACTAGTGGTTTTGTTGGCTCAAGTATATTCGTTAAAGGCAATTATCGTTTCTTTTGGAGGTTACTGGTCTGTTTTGCCTGCCTTAATGGGTAGGTTATTTCATATACCCGTTTATATTATTCTCAATGGTACCGATTGTGCTGACTTTCCTGCGATGAACTATGGTTCTTTACGTCGTCCCATGCTACGTCGTATGTGTTATTACTCGTATAAATGGGCTAGGACATTATTACCTGTTAGCAGCTCTTTAGTACGATCACAAAATACCTATTTCTCTGATGCGGAAAATTGGCAAGGCTTTCAATATTTTTTTCCCAAGCTTACTACTCCTCACCAAGTAGTGTACAATGGTTTAGATGCCGATTTTTGGCAAGCAGATACCCGTATTCAAAGACAGCCTAAAACGTTTATCACCGTGATGTCGGGTGGGCAGTTCGTATTGAAAGGAGGCGATTTGATTTGTAGAGTTGCCAAGCAATTTCCAGACTGCCAGTTTTATTTTGCAGGCTTAAAAGGCCCCGAAATAGAGATAGATGTTCCTGCAAATGTCACTTTTCTAGGGCGTTTGACGCCCGAAGAACTTCGTCAATATTATAGTCAATGTACCTTTTATTTCCAATTATCTATATTTGAGGGGTTTGGGTGTGCCTTATCGGAAGCGATGTTGTGTGGCTGTGTGCCGATTGGTTCATCGGTCAATTTTATTCCAGGTATTATTGGCAAAAGTGGTTTTATACTCGAAAAACGCGACGTGGGTCTATTGGAAGCATTATTGCAGGAGGTTATAGCATTGGAGGAGAAGGAGTTGACACAGTTGAGTGAGCGGGCTAGAAAGAGTGTCGCAGAACGGTTTGGAGTAGGAGTGAGAAAGGAGGCATTATTGAATATTATAGAAAGCACAAATAATGACACGAAATAAAATTCGACATTTCTACTGGAATAAGTATTTGGTTTCTCCATTCGCGAAACAAAAGTATTTTTTATCCTATCACTTCAAATACAAAGCACTATGGTTTCGGGTTTATAAAGTGGCGACCCGTACTATTGACAAGCATCTGCGCGAAGGATGTGCGAAAGAAGATTATATTTATAGCTCAGAGGTAGGTTATCATCCCGATGCTTACCAAGATTATTTTAAATTTGCCTTTGTGCGCCAGCCAGTAGAACGCTTTATTAGTGCTTGGAAAGATAAGGTAATTAATCAAAACTATTTTCATTTTGAGGCAGGGCAACATGAAGAGTTGAAAGAGTTGAAAAACTTTATCGCATGGGTAAAAGAGCAAGATATTACGAAGTGCGATGAACATCTACGCGCGCAGTATGCGTTGATTGATGTGGAACATGTTGACTTTATCGGGCGGTTCGAAAATTTTGCAGAAGACTTGCATAAAGTAGCCCAACAAATAGGTATGCCGCTTCAAAACTTACAACATCTCAACAAGTCGGGTAGTCGAACCATACAGGCAACAGCAGCCGAAATACAGGCCATACAAACGATTTATCAAAAAGATTTTGAGCTATTTTATCCGAATGAGTTAAGTTAAGTAATGGGAGTTGTAAAAGAGCAGAGTATCCGTGTAACCATCATTACCTATGTGGGGGTACTGGTAGGAGCCTTTAATTTGTTGTGGTTATTTCCTTATTTTTTATCAGAGGAAATCATCGGTTTACTCAAAACAATTGAAGCTGTTGCAAAAATCTTTTTTCCATTTGCAGCACTTGGAGTAGCTGCCGTTTGCATTCGCTTTTTTCCTAAGTTTCGAAATTCCGAGCAAGGACATGCGGGCTTTCTAGGGGTGATGCTCCTCTTTCCTCTTTTAGGCATACTTGCCTTCTTATTGTTCTTCTTTTTATTTACCAATCAGATTGAAATATGGTATAGCGAAAACTCGCCTTTGTTTATCCAATATCTATACTGGATCATCCCACTCGTCCTCTTTTTTATTTACAAAAACGTACTAGAAGCCTATACCTCCTCCCTAAAACGCACAGTCATGCCGAGCCTCATACGGGAAGTCATTATGCGCGTATTCTTTTCGGGTATTGCAATCGCCTTTGGACTACATCTAATCGGATTAGATCAATTAGTCCCCTTGTATGTAGGTGGCTTTGGCTTAGTTGTTTTATTACTATTATTGTATGTGAAGTGGATAGGTGAACTTTCTCTAAAAATAGATCGACAACAATGGGCATCCAAACCGTTGTGGAAAGAGGTGGGTAATTATGCGATGTACAGCTTACTAACTGGTACGGCTTGGATGATGGTAGCCAATATCGACAGCCTGATGATTACCAAATTCAAAGGACTCGAAGATACTGGTATTTATTCTATTGCTTTATTTTTAGGAACCGTTATTGAAATTCCCCGTCGAGCAGTGAGCCAAATATCAGGAGCAGTCGTATCAGACGATATACAAGCACAACGATTGGATAAAGTCGCCAAACTATACCAAACTGTTTCTATCAATCAGTTACTCATTGGAGCCTTATTTTTAGTTGGAATATGGGTGAATATTGATAATATTTTTGACCTGATACCCGATGAAGATTACCGAGCAGGAAAGTATGTCGTATTATTTATAGGCTTATCACGCGTATTCGACATGACAGGAAGCATCAATGGAGATATTATCACTTACTCCAAATATTACCGCTACAACGTATTCATTATTACGACCTTAGTAGGCATTACTTTTCTCACCAATTACCTGCTTATTCCTCCTTTAGGCATTACAGGTGCAGCCATCGCAACTGCTTTAAGCATTCTACTATTCAATCTTATCAAAGGCATCCTGATTTGGTGGAATATGGGCATGCAGCCGCTAAGTAAAGGAACAGTTAAAGTGATAGGCATTGCTGGAATCTGTTTAGGGCTAAATAGCCTTCTTCCTTATATGGGACATTTTTTACTAGATATTCCGATTCGCTCCATATTGGTAGGTGGGCTTTTTGTAGCCTTGGCGTATGGGTGGAAGGTGTCAGAAGAAGCAAATCAACTTGTTAATAATGTACTAATTAAGGTGTTAAAAAAGTAGTAGAAAGTAACGATGGATTTTCTACTACCCAACAATCAAACTATTCCAACAAAATTTTCCAAGTACCAATCACACTGTTTTCTTTATTTAGAATTTGCAAAATATACACGCCCATCGAAGCAATAGAACGTAAATCAATCGCCAATTCTCTTGTATTGAGAGGGTTATGATAAACCAACTGCCCAAGTGTATTATAAATGCGAATACGATGACCTTCTAAACTTTGGTAATTGTTACCTGTAAAGATAACAATCTGTTCATTTGCCAAGTCTGGATATATCTTTATAGAAGTCGTATTCTTTACACCTATTAAGTTAAGATTAATTTTTAGCGTATCTGTAACTGTAACCAAAATGGTATCCGTATAAACCGTATAAATAGTATCGACTAGTGTTTCCGTAACCGTTATTGTATCTATAACCGTTATCGTATCTCGCACTAGCTCAACACAAGGAGCTTCATAACACAAATAAGGAAGTTCTTTTGGAGTTATAGCCCCTTTATAAAGTCGAATATCATCAATCTGCCCATTATGAGAAACATTCGCAGCATGTCCACGATTACGCCCAATAACCCCTCCATTTCCTAAATAAGTCATTGTGGTTCCTGAACCTGAATAATACCCTTCGTCATACTCACAATCAATATACAAATCAATATCATTTAAGCCATGATAAATGGCTACAATGTGATGCCAATTATCTGTATTGATTGTGGTATTAGAAAATCTTGTTACGCGATGACTAGCACCTTGTCCCATTCCATTTCCATAAGCTGCCATTACTTGCCCCGTAGGTTGATACCCTAGCCAAAAGCCACTATAAATACCATCCGTTTCATCATTAGCAAAAAACATAGAAGTGACACTTTTTAACTCGTCTACTTTTACCCATATAGAAATAGTAAATGGAAAGCGAGGATGTAGATCCTCAGAGTAAGGAATTTGAATAAAATCATCCGTCCCATCAAAGTCTAATGCACGACCCGAAAGGCTAAAACGGTCATTAGTAGTACTTGCTCCATGAATAGTTGCATGATGGTCATTGCCACTTAAATCAATGACTTCGCCATTGTCAAATGAATAGTGAAAAAGTAAGTTTTCGGTAGGAATCTGTGCATAAGTAGTTACTAATATTGAGAAAAATAGCACACAAAAAAACGCAAAAAATTTCATAAGAAATGTGAAATTAATAGTACATAAAAGGCACAGCTTTCCCAATAGAGAAGGGATGATGAAATAGAAATACTATATATCAGAAAAAATAAGTAATAAAAGGAAAGAATAAATATAAATCAAATAGCTATGCAGTCAATCAAATATATAATATGTAAGATAGAAAAGCAAATATATAAACAAAAAAAACCAACAATCTTTCGACTGTTGGTTGTAGTTAAAATTTAGGATAATAAAAAATTACTCTGCTACCACCTCAAAATCAAACTCATAATTTCCTTCACGGAACTTAATTGTAGCCGTATAACTTCCAAGCGTCTTAATCTCCTCCTTAATCACAATCTTACGACGATCCACCTCTACACCCGTTTGACGCTTAATAGCATCCGCTAACTGTACATTATTCACACTACCAAAAATCTTATCCGTCGTACCCACTTTTGCACCAATCTTGATAGGAGAAGCCTTGATTTGTTCCATCAACGCCTCCACCTTCTCACGCTCACGACGCTCTTTAGCAGTAATTTGGCGAACACGCTCTGCTGCCTGCGCTAAGTTTGCCTTATTTGCAATAAGGGCCAATTTCTTAGGAATTAGGTAATTACGTCCGTAACCATTCTTAACCGTTACGGTTTCGAACTCATCACCTAGCCCTTCTATATTTTTTAATAAAATAACTTTCATGATGCTACTATTTTAAAAGGTCAGTGACATAAGGTAACAAAGCGATATGACGAGCGCGTTTAATTGCCTGCGCCACTCTACGTTGATACTTCAACGAATTACCCGTAATACGACGTGGCAACAACTTACCTTGTTCATTAATAAATTTCATCAAAAACTCAGGATCTTTATAATCAATATACTTAATCCCCAATTTCTTAAAACGGCAGTATTTCTTACGTTGCTGCCCAATCTTAGGAGACGTTAAATACCGAACCTCCTTATTATTATTATTTCGATTCATAATATTGGCTTATTAAATAGAAAATAAATTACGATTGTGGTGCTTCACCACCTTCTTTCTCCGCTTCTGTCTTCTTGCGATTACGTCCCACTAAACCACGACGTTTACGCTCATTATACTCCAAATGGTATTTCTCCATGCGAATAGTCAAGAAACGTAAAATATTTTCATCACGTTTAAATTGAACCTCCAATCGATCAATAGCAGGAGCAGCAACTTTGTATTCCACAACCAAGTAAAAACCCGTTGTTTTCTTCTTAATAGGATAAGCCAATTGACGGAGCCCCCAGAAATCTTCCTCCACAATCTGTGCGTCGTAAGATTTCAGTAAGTCTCGGTAATTGCCTATAACCTCTTGTACTTCCTTCTCTTTCAATACTGGATTGAAAATCAGGACGGTTTCATAAGATTTAAGCATTCTTTAACAATTAATTAAATAAAAGAATATGGTATTATACCGAAAAACGTCTGCAAAGGTAAGAAAAAAAGAAAAGATATAACAATATTCAGTGAATTAGTAACGGTTAAAAAATAAATTGATCAAACAGAGTTGCCAAATTAATAATTAGACCTTGTAATAAACTTGAAATATAGACTTATTGAATCCTATCCCCTAAGACAGCCTCTAAAACCTTATTTCAATACGTTGGGCGTGTCCTTTTTTCGCCTCGCCCATCAATGCGTATTCGCATCGACAGGCACGAGGCGAAAAAAGGTCGGGCTATCCGTTTGTAGTTGCTTCATAGCCACTAGTTCAGCATAGTACTAGCGGTGTCTTCCGTTGTCAGCCCCGCTAGTACTTGCTTCACAAGGTGGCTATTTCACCAAGCTACCACTACTATCCCTCACGCATTCCCTCCCACAACACCTCCACCGGATGCACCGCTTTCCTGCCTGTTCCATCTGCAATCTGATGCCGACAACTCGTGCCAGGAGCCACTACAAGTACCTCCTGAGCCGCCTTTCGCACCGCAGGAAAAAGCACCAACTCCCCAATTTGCATACTAATGTCATAATGCTCTGCCTCGTAGCCAAACGAACCCGCCATGCCACAACATCCCGATGGAATAAGTTGTACCGAATAATTGGTAGGAAGCCCCAACAACCAAGCCGTATAATCGACCGAGGACAAGGCCTTTTGATGACAATGCCCATGCACTACAATTTGCTTCGTTTCTGTATGGAAGTTGGCAGGTGTAATATTACCCAACTCGACCTCCTGCCACAAAAACTCTTCGATCAAAAAACAAGATTTACCCAACGTTTTAGCAGATGCCTGCATATTTTGAGGCACCAAACGGGCATACTCATCTCGAAATCCCAAAATAGCCGATGGTTCAATGCCAATTAATGGCGTCTCTTCACTGACCAATGGAGCAAATACCTCCACATTTTTTGTGACTACTTTTTGCGCCTCCACTAGCAAACCCTTCGACAAATAAGTGCGTCCACTATCTGCACAATCAGGCATTTCAACTGCATACCCCAAGCCCTGTAATAATTCAATAGCTTTAATGCCAATAAGTGTATCATTATAATTGGTAAACTCATCACAAAACAAATACACGGTTTTCTTGGCTCGACTAGGTTGTTTTTTCTGCCCATGTTTTCGGTACCATTTCCGCAAAGTCGTTTTATACACACTCGGAAGCGTGCGCTGTGCTGCAATACCCATTAGCTTCTTAAAAGGCGCACTCAAAGCAGTATTCATAAGGGCATTGCTCACACTTGGAAGTAGGGTTGCCCATTTAATATACTGACTAAAATGCCCAAAAAATTTCGCTCTTCTAGGAATACCATTGGCTTGGTAATAATGATGGGTAAATTCTGCCTTTAAGGTAGACATATCCACATTTGAAGGGCATTCAGAGGTGCAGCCCTTACAAGATAAACACAAATCCATCACTTCTTTTAGCTCCTCATGGTCAAAGCGATTCGCCTTATCCGATTGTGTTAAAAATTCACGTAGCGTATTCGCTCTAGCACGTGTGGTGTCTCGCTCATTACGAGTTGCCATATAACTCGGACACATCGTGCCACCCGATAAGGGCAATTTTCGACAATCCCCCGATCCATTGCATTTTTCAGCAGCCCTCAAAATGCCTCCATTACCCGAAAAGTCAAAAACCGTATCGAAGGTAGGAGTTGCTTTGCCAGGTTCATAGCGCAAAGATTCATCCATAGGAGGGGCATCTACGATCTTGCCAGGATTGAAGATATTTTTAGGGTCCCAAGTTTGCTTAATCCGTTGAAATAACTGGTAATTCTTTTCACCAACCATCAGTGGGATAAACTCTGCTCGTACTCGCCCATCACCATGTTCCCCACTCAATGAACCCCGATATTTTTTCACTAATTCTGCTGTTTCTGCTCCAATTTTTCGAAACAAAACTACATCAGCAGGGTCTTTTAAATTCAAGATCGGTCGTAAGTGCAATTCGCCTGCACCTGCATGAGCATAATAAACCGCTTGTTGCTGGTACCGATCCATCATGGCAGCCACCTCTTTAATATAGGCAGGCAAATCTTCTATGGTCACTGCTGTGTCCTCAATCACTGTTACCGCTTTTTCATCTCCAGGGATATTGGCAAGTAGCCCCAAACCCGCTTTGCGAAGTGTCCAGGCTTTCTTGGTTTCGGGTGAGTGCAATAGGGGGAAATGATAGCCTAAATTAGCGGCTTTCATTGCTTCTTCAATCTTTCTAGCCTGCTGTTGTACGTCTTCTTTGCTTTTACCTCCAACCTCTATCATCAAAATGGCAGCCGGATCTCCTTCAATAAAAAAACGATTTTTTTGCTGTTCAATATTATCTTTGGTACAGTCCATCACAATCTTATCCATCAACTCTACCGCACGAGGTTGGTATTTCATCGCTACCAATACGGCACGTAAGGCCTCATCTACACTCGTATAATGCACACATAGTAGCCCCGTATAGACAGGAGGAAGCGGATCAACATGTATTTTAATTTCGGTAATAAAAGCAAGTGTCCCTTCAGAGCCACTAAGTAACTTACAAAAATTAAAATCATCTCCCTCATAACTAAAAGCATTACTCTTTAATAGCTCATCAACTGCGTAGCCTGTATTTCGGCGATGAATATCAGGCTTTGGAAATTCTTCTCGGATATTGCGTTGTATTTCGGGATGGTTTAGTTCGTGACTGATGTGGCGGTAAATTCCATTTTCCAAGCTATTTCCTATCGCCTTCCGTCGAAAAGTTGCCTTATCAACCGCTTGGAAATGAACTTCCGATCCATCACTCAAAATTGCCTTAATTTCAAGGGTATGGTCTCTAGTGGTGCCATACACAATAGAGTAGGAACCACAGGAGTTATTGCCTACCATACCGCCAATCATTGCTCGATTGGCAGTAGACGTATTGGGGCCAAAAAATAAATTTTTGGGGCGAAGATGTATGTTCAAGGCGTCTCGAACAACACCAGGCTGTACGCGTACCCAACTTTCTGCCTCATTGACCTCTAATATCTGGTTCATATAACGAGATACATCTGCTACAATGCCATTTCCTACACATTGCCCTGCTAGAGAGGTTCCCGCAGTACGTGGAATGAGGGAGGTGCGATGGTCATGCGCAAAGCCAATCAGCTTTTGAATGTCAGTCTTGTTTTTAGGAAAGGCTACGGCGAGTGGTATTTCTCGATATACGGAGGCATCTGTCGCATAAATGGTACGACTCAAATTATCAAAGGCTAAATCGCCATCTAAAGATTTTTGTAATCGTTGAAGGGCTTTCTGAAGGGGAGGGTCAATCTTAAAATTAGTAGGCATATCATATTCAATCAAAGGCAATAATACAACGATGAATGGGTACGCTTATTAGCACATGGTTTCTCAGAAAACATCAGCTTATGGGCTAACTTACCCCGCTCTTCATATCATTCCCCACATCCAATAAATCATAAGCACGTTGGGCAGCTTCCCGTTGTGCTTCTTTTTTACTACGTCCTTGTCCTTTTCCCATACACTTTCCATTAATCATGGCACCCACCTTAAAAATGCGGTGACTACCTTTCATACTTTCTCCCAACTCTTTAAACTCCAAATGGTGATTGTATTTTTGAGACCATTCAAACAAACGACTTTTGTAGTTAATATCGCCAACTTGTAATTCCTCTAAGTCGATATAAGGACGAAGGATTTTTTTAAAAATAAATTCTCTAGTTTTGGCATATCCTACATCAATAAAAATAGCACCAATCAATGCTTCTAAGGCATTTCCTAATATGGTACTATTAATTTTGACATAAGAGTTATCGTAATCCAAGTAACGTTCCAAATGCAGTTTGCTACCTATCTCTCCTAGCTTTTTTCGTTTTACTATTTTAGAACGCATTTCTGTTAAAAAACCTTCGCCTTGTTTCGGATATTTCTTAAATAAATAATCCGAAATAATAGCATCTAAAATCGCATCTCCTAAATATTCTAATCGCTCATTACTTGTATAAGCTTCTGGCGATTTAGAACTATGTTTAAAGGCAAGTCGATAAACGGATAAATTGGCGGGCGTGTACCCCAATAGGTTTCTCAACTGCTTTAAAAATATGCGATTGGATGGAAAAAGTCGATTATAAAATTGTCGAAGGCGTCTCAAAATGAGTAAGTCTAATGAAAAACAGATACAGGAGTAGAGATCGTATGGCTTTCACATACAGAGAGACTGCTACACTTTTTTAAAGATCACAGAAGCATTATGCCCACCAAATCCAAAAGTATTACTTAAAGCAAAAGTAATGGTTCGTTTTTGGGCTTTATTGAATGTGAGGTTTAATTTCGGATCAATTGTGGGATCAACTGTAAAATGATTAATAGTTGGTGGAACAAGATCATGTTTCACTGCAAGGATAGCTGCAATTGCTTCCACTGCACCTGCAGCCCCCAATAAATGACCAGTCATAGATTTGGTAGCACTGATATTTAATTGATAAGCATGATCGCCAAACACTGATTGAATCGCCTTACATTCACTAACATCTCCAAGTGGAGTAGAAGTACCATGCACATTGATATAATCAATTGCTTCTGGGGCAATAGCCGCATCTCGTAGGGCATCTTGCATGACGCGTTTGGCTCCTTCGCCATCTGGGTGTGGAGCAGTCAAGTGATAAGCGTCAGATGATAAGCCTCCTCCAATTAGCTCTGCATAAATAGTTGCACCACGTTGTTTGGCATGCTCATAGCTTTCAAGTACCAAGGCACCCGCTCCTTCTCCCATGACAAATCCGTCGCGATCTACATCAAAAGGACGAGAGGCAGTAAACGGATCATCATTGCGTTGTGAAAGTGCGCGCATAGCACCAAACCCTCCAATAGAACTTTCAATAACAGATGCTTCAGAGCCACCCGTAACAATCACATCTGCTCGTCCTAAACGAATATAGTTGAAGGCATCAATCATGGCATTGGTAGACGATGCACAAGCAGAGACAACCGCGAAGTTAGGCCCTTGAAAACCATGCCGAATAGAGATAAAGCCAGCAGCAATATCAATAATCATTTTGGGAACAAAGTAAGGACTAAAGCGATAGGGAGCAGTACCATTGCTCCGTTGTACATAATCCCTTATTTGTTCTTGAAAGGTGTGCAAACCACCAATACCAGATGCCCAAATGACACCTACACGTGTTTTATCTAAATCGTCTGTTAGTAATTGCGCATCTGCAATTGCTTGGTCAGAAGCGATAATAGCATATTGCGTAAAAAGATCCATCTTACGAATAGTCTTTCTATCAATAAAATCAGCGGGATTGAAGTTTTTTAATTCACAGGCAAACCTCGTCTTGAAATGCGTGGCATCAAACTTGGTGATAGTAGCTGCACCACTCACTCCTTTTGAAAGTGATTCCCAATAGGCATCAATGGTGTTTCCAATAGGTGTTAGCGCACCTAAACCTGTTATGACAACGCGCTTTAAAGACATAAGAAGTGGATAAGTAAGTGACTATGCTGTTTGGCCTTCAACATACTTTATCGCATCTTGTACGGTTTGTATTTGTTCTGCTTGATCATCAGGAATCGAAATGTCAAATTCTTTTTCCAATTCCATAATCAATTCGACCGTATCCAAGGAGTCGGCTCCTAAATCATTAATGAAGTTAGCTTCAGGTTGAACTTGGTTTTTGTCTACCCCTAATTTTTCGACAATAATGTCATATACTTTTTCTGCTACAGCTAATTCAGACATGCAACAATTATTTTTGTGTTAATAAATAAAAATAGTGAATCTTTACGACTAACTTTGAAGTCCCAAAGTTAGCTATTAATTTAATCAATTTCTAGTCAGATTTGTTCTGTAAAAATAAAGTAATTGAAAATGATTTGTATTTTATGTATTTCTGCTTCAATAATCATATTAAAATTCTTAAAATAAAAAATGCCCATGCAACCATTTACGCGTACTAAAATTATTGCTACACTTGGCCCAGCGTCCACAGAGATGGAAACGATTACTCAATTAATAAAGGCGGGAGTAGATGTCTTTCGACTCAATTTTTCTCATGGAAATCATGAGTCACATGCAGTGGCTATTCAAACGATTCAAGAGGCAAACAAAAAACTTGCCACGAATGTAGGCATCTTAGCAGATTTACAAGGCCCTAAAATCCGACTTGGGGAAGTAGAGAACAATGGAGTAAAAATTGAAACAGGAGAAGAGGTGACATTTACTACCCGCAAAACAGTGGGCAACAAAAAATGGTTGTATGTGTCTTATCCTCAATTTGCTCAAGATATTGCTTCACAAGAACGCATCCTGATAGATGATGGCAAAATTGAACTGGTTGCATTGAGTTCGAATGGTATGGATGAAGTAAAAGCCAAAGTTATTTATGGAGGGATTGTTCGTTCTAAAAAAGGAATTAACCTACCTGATACCAATATATCTACGGCTTCTTTAACAACAAAAGATAAGGAAGACCTAGAATTTATTTTGACACAGCCTATTAACTGGATCGCACTCTCTTTTGTACGCTTTGCTGATGAGATACTAAAGTTGAAAGGGATGATTCAGTATAAAGATCATCCTGCTAAGGTCATTGCAAAGATAGAAAAGCCCGAAGCGATCAATAATATTGACGGGATTATTCGAGTATCGGATGCAGTGATGGTGGCTAGAGGTGATTTGGGAGTAGAAATGCCATTAGAAGCAATTCCTATTATTCAAAAGCAAATTGTAGAGAAGTGCATCAAAGCATCTAAACCTGTTATTATTGCCACGCAAATGATGGAGAGTATGATGGAAAATCCATCGCCTACTAGAGCCGAGATTACTGATGTTGCCAATGCTATCTATGATGGAGCAGATGCCTTAATGTTGAGTGGAGAAACAGCAGTAGGAAAGCATCCTGTAAAAGTGATTGAGACATTTACAAAAGTAATTCAGTCTATCGAAACACAAGAAAGCATTTACGATAAGTACCATCCGCCTATGAAAGATACTGATTCTTTTTTGGCGGATTCTATTTGTTTGAATGCCTGTAAAATTGCTAGTCAAGTAGGGGCCACAGCAATTATCGCTATGACCAAATCGGGATATACTGCTTTTACACTTTCTAGCCACCGACCAAAAGCGTATATTTATGTGTTTACTGAAAGTGAAGAATTGCTAAATACGGTTAGCTTGATTTGGGGAGTACGTGCTTTTAATTACAATAAGTTCGTTAGTACTGACCAGACGATTAGTGATGTACATGCGATTTTGAAACGCAATGGCTTGATCAAATCTACCGATATTGTAGTAAATACGGGCAGTATGCCGTTGAATCAAAGGGGGAAAACCAATATGGTGAAATTGACGAAGATAAAGTAAAATGAGGGATTGAAGGATTGAGGGATTGAGGATTTGTATTCGATAATTAGGGCTTCGTTGCACTTCGTACCTCGCACGATAGGCTGGGTTATATCTTTGCAAAATATACGATGTAAAAGTACCTCCGTTACACGTTTCATCGTCCATCGTTCAAACGTTTTCGCGTGAGGGATAGTAGCGGTAGCTTGGCGAAGTAGGAGCTTAGTGAAGCTTTTACTAGCAGGGCTGACGAAGGAAGACACTGCTAGTAATATAGCGAAACAAGCTTTCTACAAGTCAACTACAAGCGGATAGCCCGACCTTTTTTCGCCTCGTGCCTGTCGATATGTTCACGCATCGACGGGCGAGGCGAAAAAAGGACACGCCCAATTAATGATGATAGGGTGATTGGATGAT
>JAHDCM010000026.1:8819-15058 GCA_020629895.1 Bacteroidota bacterium | reverse complement strand
TTTTTTTGTTTTAATATTTTGGCTTACAGTTGATTATGTCCTTTGGGAGTTGCAAAATGTACTATGTATAATGACTAGCAAAAGTACTCTCGTCGGACGTAAATCGTGAATCGTTCAATCGTTTTTCGCGTGAGGGATAGCAGCGGTAGCTTGCCAAAGTAGACAGGTAGTGCGGCTTTTGCTGGCAGGGCTGACGAAGGAAGACACTGCCAGCAAAGATAGCCGAACACCTTGTCTACGAGGCAACTACAAGCGAATAGCCCGACCTTTTTTCGCCTCGTCCGTTGATGCATTCACGCAGCAACAGGGGAGGCGAAAAAAGGTCACGCCCAAATTAAAAATAATTAATATAACCAAAGTGAACTTTCCCATTTCGAAATTGAAAATTATTATTGAGTTGCCAGTCGCGACCTAGCGCATAGCTGATGACAAATACCCCTGCTTTGGTTTCAAAGCTACAACCTGCCCCAAATCCCATTTGGAAGGTTGCTTGAGCATCTGAAAAACGACCTTTAGGGGCATAGTTCGCGTCCGTAAATCCAAATAAATAGGAGTTAGGTCCCCAAAGGAAGCGATATTCGAGGGTGGCGAGGTTGTAGAATTGGGTGATGATGGTTTCGTCGTCGAAGCCGCGTAATCGCTTGATGCCGCCTATCCGATACAATTCATTTTTGAGAACCGTTTGTTGACTGATAAAGCCTGTTTCGAGACTTGTTTTGAGGGTAGAACTTTTGCCAATCGGCCAATAATGAGCAACTTGTACTTCGGCTTTAAATTGTAGGCGGTTGCTATCAACTGCATGACGTTCATAGATGCTTTCATCAAGAGCCAATAAGCCATTATTTTCCACAACTTTGCGCGTTCCTAAAGCAGTATTGAGGTGTATTTGGGTGCCTTTTCGTGGGTTGAGGCGATAATCCAATTGTTCCCAATGGTATTCCATCCCATAAAAGGAGCGGCGGGTGTCGAGGACATCGGGAAGTTGCCCGGTGGATAAAACGCGTGCGGTATCAATTTCGAGCATGTCGGTAGTGGTGCGATCCCAATAGGCTTTGAAATAGTTGTTGCCATTAATGAGGTATTGGAGACCGATATAAGTATTGATTTCTCGAAATTCGGGGGCTTTGATGTAAAGGTCGAAGCGAAAATCAATGCCAAAGGGTAGGAGCGGGAGATAAGGATATTCGAAGTGGGTGTCGAGTTCGACGACATTGCCAGGGTAGCTTTTAAATTCAAGTTCGATGAGTTCACCAGCTCCTAGTGCATTGTGTAAATATAGTTCTCCATCGCCAGTAATGAGGTAACGACGGGTAGGAATGGGTTGAATGCTGGCAGATGGGTTGGGAATGACGCCTATTAGAAAGTTGAAGCGACTGGCTTTGCGTTTTTTGAGTGGTAGGGTGATGCGGGCCTTATTTTTGGTAAAAGATACAACTGGATTATTGCGAAGGCTTAAAAAAGGAAGCTCGGTAATGCGTTTGGTGATTTGTTGCATATTGGCTTCGCTGTATGCTTGGTTGGGGGCGATATTGAGGTAATTTTGAAGATATTTGTTGCTAATGCGTACTTCTCCATCGGGAATGAGGCTATCTACGGTTACCAGTTGGTTTTTTTGTACCTTCAAGGTGGCTTGTACTTGTCCTGCTTTGATAAGGATACTATCTAGTTGCGTTTCAACGAATGGATAACCATTGTTTTCATAGTAGTCAAGCAGTTTATCTTGTAGCTGTTGTAGTTCGTCGAAGCTGAAGTTCCCTTTTTCAAAAAAGCGATTTTTATAGCCTAATTGTTGGAGTATCTTGGGTGAAATAGAGCTGGTGTTTAGCTGCTGGATGTGATAAGCGTTACCGAGGTATAGGTAGGCGGTTGTTTGTAGGCTATCGCTTTGGATGCTATCAAAAGAGGCAGCTAAATAGCTGTTTTGTTGTAGTTGTTTCAATAAATAGGGCAGTGTGTCTTGGCAACTTTGACCATCAGGAAAAGTGTTTGGGTAGTCAATGATTTTTGAGAGTGCTTTTTCGGTGGTATCTTTAGGAATAATGGTGAGGGTGTGGTTTTGACTGAAAGCTTGAAGGGAGAATAGAAGTAGACTGATTATAATGGTTTGTGCGACGTGCGATGTGCGATGTGCGATGAAGCTTTTGACACCTGAAACCTGGCTCCTGAAACCTGGCTCTTGAAACCTGGCTCCTGAAACTTGATTCTTTAAACCTGACTCCTGAAACCCAAACTTATGTCTGGTATTTACTTGCATATTCCATTTTGTAAACAGGCTTGTCATTATTGTAATTTTCACTTTTCGACTTCGCTAAAGTATAAAAACGAACTGATAAGTGCGCTATTGCAAGAGATAGACTTGCGAGATAGCTATTTAGCGGACAAAACCATTCAAACTATTTATTTTGGAGGTGGCACCCCTTCACTCTTATCTGCTAATGAGATAGCTAATATATTAGATCGGTTGGTTGCAAGGTATCAAATTGCTACAAATGCTGAAATTACTTTAGAAGCGAATCCCGATGATTTGAAGGTTGAAAAGGTGAAGGCATTAGCAGAGATAGGGATCAATCGCTTGAGTATTGGGATTCAGTCTTTTCATGATGCTGATTTGCAATTGATGAATCGGGCGCATAATGCAGGCGAGGCTTTACAGTGTGTGAAAATAGCACAGGATGTAGGGATTTCGAATATTTCGATAGACCTTATTTATGGGAGTCCTAGTACCAGCCATGAAATGTGGGAAGCTAATTTGCAACAAACATTTGAACTTGGAGTACCGCATGTATCCGCTTATTGTTTGACAGTAGAACCTAAAACGGCATTGGCTTATATGGTGCAAAAAGGACAAGTGCCAGATGTGGAGGAGGAACATGCCGCCCAACAGTTTGAGCGATTGATCGCAGCTACAAAAACACAGGGATTTTTACACTACGAAATTTCAAATTTTGGAAAGCCGGGTTTTTTGTCGCAGCATAATAGTAGTTATTGGAAAGGCGTCCCCTACTTGGGATTAGGGCCTGCGGCACATTCGTTTAATGGGATAACAAGACAGTGGAATGTGGCCAATAATGCACAGTATATTCGTCGTATTTTAGCGGGAGAGATACCAGCAGAAGTGGAAGATTTAAGTGTGAATGAACGGTTTAATGAATACCTGATGACCTCGCTGCGTACTATGTGGGGGTGTTCCTTGAAGCGGGTAGAGGAGTTGTTTGGTAGTGCTTATCAAGAGGCTTTACAAGAGGCAGCAAGCCCCTATTTAAAAGTAGGAAAGTTGGTCTTAGAAGAAGGACATTTAAAAGTGACAGATGCAGGGAAATTTGTAGTAGATGGGGTAATTAGTGATTTGATGCGGGTTTAACACCCACATCAAATCAAGCAATCTTTAAGATCGATCTATTTTCTAGATTTGCTCAAATACCGCTTTAAAAAACGCTCCATTTCTCCATAAAATTCAAAGCGATTTTCTTCCTTAGAAAAACCATGTCCTTCATCGTCTTTTACGATATAACGGACACGTACACCCCGATCGCGCAGAGCAGCAACAATTTGATCTGACTCAGCTTTCTTTACTCTAGGATCATTCGCTCCTTGAGCAACTAACAAAGGCACTTTGATTTTATCGACATGAAATACTGGCGATACTTTTCGTAATAATAAACTGTCTGCTGGATCATTCGGATTGCCAACCATTTCATAGACCATTTCTAAGTACGGCTTCCAATAAGGTGGGAAACTTTCGTAGAAGGTGAAAATATTAGATACTCCTACATAATCAATAGCACAGGTATAAAGGTCAGGCGTTTTGGTAATGCCTGATAGTGTAGCGAAGCCACCATAACTCGCTCCATAAATAGCAATACGTTGAGGATCAGCAATACCTTGCTCAATGAGCCAGTTGACTCCATCTGTAATATCATCTTGCATTTTACCGCCCCACTCCTTAAATGATGCCTCCATAAATTTACGTCCATAGCCCGTAGAACCTCTAAAGTTCATCTGTAATACTGCATAGCCCCTATTGGCTAGAAACTGTATTTCTGGATTATAGCCCCAATTATCTCTTGCCCAGGGGCCACCATGTGGGTTGATAACGACGGGTAGGTTCTTAGCTTCTTTTACATTGACAGGAATGGTTAAATAGCCATTGATAGTTAATCCATCACGAGATTGATACTGAATCGGCTTCATTGTTGCCATTTTCTCTTCATCAATCCACGGACTAACATCCTCTAGTTTTTGAAGTTTTTTATTGGTTAGATCATAGAAGTAATAAGCTCCACGTGAACGATCACTATAAGTACGAACTAAAAATTTATCTTCATTTTTATTATAATCACTAATACTTACTTCATAGCCAGGTAATTGCTTTTCAAGGGTAGCATATAAGTCTTCCATTTGTTGATCCAAATAGTGACGTTGCCTTTTATCAGTGGTAAAGTTGATATGCGTTAATTTTTTTCGCTTTCGAGAAAAGCGCATACTACTCACATCTACATCTGGATGCTCAAAAATCTTCTCCATTTCTTTGCCATTAGCAATATCGTATTTAACAATCGCACTTTTATCACGATCAATATTCGAAGAGGCATACAGGTATTTATTATCGAAAGTAAAGAACAAAGGGTCTAATGACTCTCTAAAATTGGTAGTCAATACGGGCTTAAACTCCTCCGAATTACTAGTACGATGTAGTAAGGTTGTATTGACGCCATCAGTCGTTTTTGCCACTCGAATGACTCCTTCATGATCTGTGTACCAACTAGAGATGTTACCAGGGTTTTCGGCTACCATTTCCATGTCACCTGTTTCGATATTGATACGATAAGGATCAAATATCTGTTGACTACGCTTGTTCAATCCAACAATAATTTCATTTGGAAAATCTCTTAAATCATCAATAAAACGAGTCGTAATACTATCGAAAGGAGTTAAGTTAAGTAAATTTTCTCCACTACGATCAATCGCAAATAATTTGTAATTTTCATTACCGCCATTATCTTGAATGTATAACAAGCGGTTATCATTGGCCCAAAAGTAACCCGGAATATTTTCTTTAGTGGCATTGGTAATACGTTGAGCAGTCGTATCCCCAATTTTCTGCACATAAATATTCATGCGCTTTTTATAAGGAGCCAACCACGAAAAATAAGCCCCATCAGGAGATATTTGGTAATCTCTTTTTTTGGCATTACGGAAAAAATCTTCTAAGGGCAATTCCCCTTCTTTTAATGGGGGCGGCTCTCGTTTTACACGTAAGGGTTTACCTTGTAGTAGCTGACTTTTTGATAGTTTAGTCTTCGGATGTACTTCTTTTATCTTTTTCTGTTGCCCCAAAAGGGTGGAAGGGCCACCTAGTAAGAGGAGAAGAAGAGAAAATAATAGAAACTGAAAATGCTTCATGGTGGTTTGTTTTTAATTGCTTTAAATTGTATCATAGCTTCAAAATTGAAGCGGTGATTAGAATACAAATGTACTAAATAAATGCTTATTTCATGATTACCAATATCCAACATCTAGGAGAAAATTATCAAGTAGATTTAGAAAAACCGCTTGATATTTCAATTCCCTTACAAACGGGCAAGAAGCAGGTAAATTGTTTTTATGCCCCTCCTTTAGAAATAGAACCTGTACGAGCAGGTAATTTTGTGGGAGATACCCAGCAAGGAGGCTTGGTTAACTTCAAAACAATTCGTATCAATCCGCATGGAAATGGTACCCATACGGAATGTGTCGGACATATTGCAAAGGAGTTTTATTCTATCAATCAGTGCTTAAAACAGTTTTTCTTTTTAGCAGAACTAATCAGTATAGAACCCTGCGATAATGGAGAAGGAGACTTATTAATTTTGCGCGAACATCTCGAAGTTGCCTTAGAGGGGAAATGTCCAGAAGCAGTGATCATTCGTACCCTACCCAATTCTGAAGAGAAAAAATGCCTGAATTATTCAGGGCAAAACCCGCCCTATTTATATTGTGATGCTGTAAACTACTTAGTAGAACAAGGAGTAAAGCATCTTTTAATTGACCTCCCTTCTGTTGATCGAGAGCAGGACGGTGGCCGTCTACTAGCGCACAAATTCTTTTGGAAATATCCAGGTGAGCATCCGCGTACAGACTGTACGATTACGGAGCTAATTTATGTGCCTTCTAGTATCGTTGATGGTACCTATTTGTTGAACTTACAAATCATTAGTTTAGAGTTAGATGTTAGTCCGAGTAAGCCAGTATTATATAAG